>JACRIP010000431.1 GCA_016220045.1 Planctomycetota bacterium | reverse complement strand
TCGGCGGTCTTGCGGGTGCTGGTCTCGACGCGCCAGTGGTCCTTGAGGGTCGAGCCGTCGTAGACGCCCAAGGTGATGTTGGTGTTGCCCACGTCGACGGCGAGCAGCATGGCGTGCGACCTCCGAGGGGTCATCCAACTCGAAAGAGAGGGAGTTCACAAGCCGCTCGGCCGTGGTTGACAGCGGGCCGCGCCCCAACGTACGGTGTGCGCCGCCGCGCTCCGCTCCCGACGTCGCGGCCCCCCCCCCCTGCTCCCTGGTTCCGACGCATCCTGCGGACGCTTCTCGACATGCCGCACCGTTCGATCGCCCAGCCCCGACCGGCCGGCCCCCGCGCCGCCGCGTTCGCCCTGGGCCTCTTCCTCGCCCTCGCCGCCGGCCCGGCCCTGCCGGCGCGCGCGGAGGGGGGGGAGGGCGCCGCGGCCGAGGAGCTCTACGACCTGGCGATGGACGCGCAATACGACGCCACCGTCGACCGCGCCGAGCGCGCGCTCGCCGCCGACCCCCGCGACCTGTTCGCGCACAAGCTTCGGGTGTTCGCCTGGTACTCGGACCCGGCGCGCGACGTCGGCGCGCTCCTGGAGGAATACCGCAAGGCGCCCGCGTCACGGCTGACCACGGAGGTCCTGCTGCACGGGGAGCTGCTCCTGGCGCAGCGCATTCCGGACGGGGAAGCGCGCAAGGCGGAGTACGAGCGCCTGCGCGACCGGACCGCCGCCCTGGCCGCGGAGCACCCGGCGGATCCCGAACTGTGGTCGCTCCACGCCCGCGCACAGCTCCTGCTCGGCGCGGCGCGCGAGGCGGGGGAAGCGATGGACCAGGCCATCGGCCTCGATCCCGGGAACCTCCTCTATCGCACCTCGCAGAGCGCGAACCACCTGCCCCCGGCGGGGCTCGAGCGCAACCGCGGCTGGCTCGGACTGTACGCGCGCACGCGCCCGGACTCCCCCTACGTGCGGGCCATCCTCTTCGAGCAGGGCGAACACCTGGACAACGAAGCGGAGCGCGGGCTCTATTTCGAGTCGTTGCTCCCGGTGGTCATGGGGACGCGGCACGAAGACGACGTGCGGTTGCGGCTGGCGCAGCTCGACCGGCGGGCCGACGAGCACCTGGAAGCGATCCGTGCGCGCGGCTTCTGCAACCGCTCGGTCGAAGCGGCGCTGCTTGCGGCGGAGCGCGCCTATGGGCGCGAAGGCGTCTGGGCCTGGCTGTCGGCCGAGGACGTGCGCAAGCGCGCGCTGCGCAAGGCGATTGCCGGGCTCGCCGCGTCCGAGCGGGAATTCCGCGGCGTGCCGGGGGAGCTCTTGGCCGCGCGGGCGCGCTACCACCTGCTGGCCGAGCAGTACGCGGAGGCGCGCGCGTGCATCGAGCGCATGGCGGCCGCCGGCGCGCGCGAGGCACGGCATACGGCGGACGCCCGATTCCTGGCCGGCGACGCGTGGTATGCCGAGGGGGACTACGCCGCGGCGCGCACGGTCTACGACGAGGTGCTGGCGGGGAACGCCGCCTTTCCGTTCCCCGCCCGGCTGCGCCATCTGGAATGCATGGTGCGCGCCTATCCGCTGCTCGCGCTGGCCCAGGGCGAAGCCCTCTTCCTGCTCCTGCTCGGCGTCTTCCTGTCGGTGACGCTGACCGCGGCGCGGCTGGAGACGGCGCGGCGCTATTTCCGGCTGGCGGCGCTGCCGGCGCTGGCGGTCTCGGCGCTCGAGCTGGCGCTTTACGTGCGCACCAGCGGCGCCTGGGGGACCGGGGCCGCCATGGTCGCCATCGTCGGGTTCCTGAAGAATTTCTTCCTGCTCACGGCAGGCATGGTCCTGACCGCGCGCGCGGGTCTGCGGCCCTGTCCGGCGCTGCGCGGGGTGGCAGCGGCCCTGCGGGGTGGCGTCGGGAGCGGATGGGGCGGAGGCCTGCGCGCGGCGCTGCCGGGGGTCGCGGCCTCCGTTGGCTGCTGGGCGCTCCTGCTCGGCTTGACCTTCGCCCTCGTGTCGGCCATTGGGCCACGCGTAAACGAAGCGATCGACGTGGCCCGGCCGCTCGACCGGGGTTCGGACGCGGGCGGGGGCGGCGGGGGCCGTGGGGCGGACGGGGCGGGCGGCGCGTCCGCCGCTACGGCGCTGGAGAACGACCCCTGGATCCAGGCCGGCCTGCTCGCGGTCGCCGCGGCGATGGAGGAATTGCTCTTCCGTCACTTCCTGCTGAGCCTGTTCGCGTCCTTCCTGCGCCCGCGCCGCTGGAGCGCGGCGTTCGCGATTACGGCAACCGCCCTACTCTGGGGCGTCGGCCACCTGGGCGGCGTCGATCCCTGGTGGTACCGCATGGTCCAGACCACGGCCTGCGGGCTGGCGCTCGGCGCGCTCTGCCGGCGCCATGGGATCGAGGCCGCCTTCCTGGTGCACCTGGCCTACAACTGGACCCAGATGGGGATCGGGCGCTACTTCGGGGGACCCGCATGATCGTCACGCGCGGCCTGCACAAGCGCTTCGACCAGTTCGTCGCCGTCCACGCGCTCGACCTCGACATCCAGCGCGGCGAGTGGTTCATCTTTCTCGGCCATAACGGAGCGGGGAAGACGACGACCATCCGCATGCTCCTTGGCCTGGCCACGCCCAGCGCCGGGTCCGCCCACGTCCTCGGCCACAACGTCCTGCGCGACGGCGTCGAAGTCCGCCGCCGTTCCGGCTACCTTCCGGAGCGCTTCCAGCCCTACCCCTACCTCTCCGGCCGCGAGTACCTCGACTTCTGCGGCGACATGTTCGGCATCGCCCGGCGCGACCGTCGGCGCCGCATCGACGAACTCCTCGACCTCATGGAGATGTCCGCCTTCGCGGACGAGCTGATCCGCAACTACTCGTTCGGGATGAAAAAAAAGACCGGCTTCTGCGCGGCGCTGTTGCATCGTCCGGAGATCCTCTTTCTCGACGAGCCCACGGCCGACCTCGACCCCAAGACCTCGAACCTGATCCGCCAGGTGATTCGCGGCCTTTGCGACCAGGGGCGCACGGTCTTCATGACTACGCACATCCTGGGCATCACGGAAAAGGTGTGCGACTCGATCGGAATCTTCGACCACGGCCGGCTGCTCAAGAAACAGGCGTGGGCGGATTTCGAACGCGAGTTCCCGGGCCTGTCGATGGAGGAGATCTTCCTCCATCTGACGGGCGACGTGAAGGCTTCGAAGGTCGTCGAGTTTCTCGATGCGGAGCGGCCGGGGGCCAGCCGGTGACCCGTGGACGGTGGCCGGTCGACGGTGGCCGGTGGCCGGTGGCCGGTGGACGGTGCACGGTGCACGGTGCACGGTGCACGGTGGACGGTGGACGGTGGACGGTGGCCGGTGGACAGTGGACAGTGGACGGTGACCGGTGGATGGTAGGAGAGCTGGCACCGAACAGATCCCCGTTCCGATGTCTCTCGACGCGCTGCATGTAGCGACAGGGAAATCTGGACACGGATACACAATCCCCGCCGGTAGGGATCCAAACCTCAGATTGGCAGCCAACGTCCACAATCCACCGTCCACTGACCACTGTCCACGGACCACCGACCACCGTTCACCGACCACCGACTACCGACCACTGACCACTGACCACCGTTCACCGACCACTGTCCACCGTCCACCGTCCACTGACCACCGACCACCGACCACTGACCACCGTCCACCGTGAGCGCATGCAGATCCTCGCCTACATCGTCATGACCCTGCGACAGGGCGGCAACTACGTCAACCAGAGCCGCGAGCTGCGCCTGCTCGCGTCCCTCGGCATCGCCATCTACATCGTGTGCAGCCTCGTCATGGGCGTGGCCTTCTCCGACGGCATGTCCCAGATGGCGCACGAGAACGCCCCCGAACTCTTCGCCGCCTGGTTCAACCGCCGCCTCACCTGGGGCCTCTCCTTCATCGCCGTCGTCACCCTCCTGGCCACCATCGCCACGCTCTTCCAGGCGGCGCAGCGCGAGGAGGTCGAACGCCTGCGCCTCCTGCCCATCCCCGACCTCCCCTTCTTCGCGATGCGCGTGCTCGACATCTGCCTCGGCGTCTTCCTGTTTTTCCCGCTCCTGGTCGCGCTGCCGATCCTGCGCTTCGCCGTCATCGAGGGCATGCCGCTCAGCCATGCGCTCGCGCTCATCCTGGGCATCGTGCTGGTCACGCTGCAGATCTGCTTCGTGCAGATGACGCTGGCCGTCGCGGCGGCGCGGCTGGTGCCCGAGCGCATGCTCCGCCACAAAGGGGTGCTCTACGCGGCGCTCGCCGTCCTCGGCCTGCTCGCGTACGGACTCGCGGTGCTCGCCGGGCGGCGCGAGAGCGACGTGGCCTTCCTCTCCGACGTGCAGGACGCGTTGCCGGGCAAGATCCTGCTCTTCTCGCTCTCCGGGGACGCGACCGAGGTCTGGTCCTACCTGTACTACGCCGCAACCATGACGCTCGGGTTCGGCGGGCTCTCCTTCCTCGGCTACAGCCGGCTCTACCTGCGGCGCTTCGACCTGCTGATGGACAAGCTGGTGGCGCACGATCGCGGCGCGGAGGACCGGCCGGCGGTGCCGGAGCGCCTGCTCGCGCTCCTCGCCCCGCTCTGGGCCGGGGCCGCCGGTCGCCTCCTGGGTTCGCCGCAGGCGGGCGAAATGCAGGTCGCGCTCGTGCGCAAGGAGCTGCGCGGTACGCTGCGCGACCCGTCGGTGCACCTGGTGATCTGCTTCGCGCTGCTCTTCGTCGCGCTGCCGGGCCTGGTCTTCTCGGCGCGCGCGCCGGCGCTCGGCCTGCGCGTGACCTGGTTCCTCGCGCTCGGCACGCTGCTCATCGGCAACGCGCTGCTCGCGGTCTCGTCGATCGGGCGCGAGGGGCAAGGGCTCGGCCTGATGGCCGGCCTGCCGCTCAAGCTCGACGCCGTGCTCCTGGCGAAGGCCGGAGCGGCCTTCCTGCTCCACGGCTTCCTCGCGGTCGGGCTGGGATTGGGCGTGCTCTTCCTGCCCTTCGGGCCGGCGGCGCGCATCGGGGGGGCACTGTACGTCTTCGCGGTGGCGCTCGCGCTCGGGGCCGTGCTCGCCCTGCTCGGCACCGGGCTCGGCGCGATCTTCCCCAAGTTCGACGCGCGCAACCAGTTCCTTGCGGTGAACCGCTTCGGCGTCGCCCTCTTCTTCGGCCTGACCTCGCTCCTGGTGGTCTCGGCGGCGGTGGCCGCGGCCTTCCCGGTGCTCTTCGGCGCGGCTTGGCTGCCGGTGCCGCTCGGGCTCTTCGCGCTCTGGGGGTTCGTGGCGGCGGCGGTCCACGCGGAGGGCGCGCGGCGGCTGCGCGACCACCTGACGATGGTCTAGGGTGAAACGGGGGGCCGGGCGCCCGCGGGATGATCGATCGGTTCATGCCTCCTCCACCCGGCGCGCGAAGCCGAACTGGCGGGTGGGTGCGAAGTCGCGGGCGGCGCCGGCGAGCTGGGAGCGGAGGAGCTCGACGGCGCGCGCGGCGGCCGCCGCGGAGATGCGAGGGGGCCGGCCGGGGTTCGTGCGGCGCCGGGTGCGCAGCGCCTCCTGGGCCGCGCTGACGTACAATTCCTGCAGGAAGGCGCCGGAGAAGCCCTCCGTGGCCGCGGCGAGCGCCGCCACCTGGCGCCGTGCGAGATGGCCGGCGAAGAGCCGGGCGAGGTACTCGGTGCGGCCGGCGAGATCGGGGTCGTCGATGCGCCAGACGCGGTCGAAGCGGCTGGGGCGGCTGAGGAGCGCCGGGTCGATCGCGTCGGGGTGATTGGTGGTCGCGAGCACCAGGAGGCCGTCGCGGCGCGGGAAGCCGTCGAGCTGGTTGAGGAAGGCGGCCATTTCGGCGGGCTCGCCGACCAGGTGGTCGAGGTCCTCGAAGATCAGGATGCAGGGCGCCAGACGTGCCGCCCGTTCGAAGTGCTGTTCGATCTGCCAGCGCTGGTCGGTCCCCTTCACGCCGATCACCGCCAACGCGGGCAGGCCCGTGCGCACGGCGATGATGCGGCAGAGCAGCGTCTTGCCGTTGCCCGGCGGGCCGACGAGCAGGAAGCCGCGGCGGTAGGGAAGCCGCAGCTCCTGGTAGAGCTCCCGACCGCGCAGGAACATCTCCACGTTCCACCGGATGTCTCGCTTGAGCGCGGCCGGCAGCACGACGTGGTCCCAGTCGAGGGCGGGGTCGAGCGGGATCGGATCCTCATCGTCGATCTGGATGCGGCCTCCGCCGCGCTTCCGCTCCACGCAAAAGGCGTCGAGCCTGCACGCCAGCGCGAGCAGGCGTTCGCGGTCGGGCGCGGCCGCGAAGAACCAGCGCTGAAAGGTGCCGTCGGCATCGAGGAGTTCGACGGTCATGCAGGCGGCCTCCGGGAAGCAGTACACCACGTCCTCGGGGTGCAAGGCGCGGTGCGTCTGGCAGTAGTCGAACCGGGAGGTCGCGGCGGCGCAGCCCTCCAGGTCGAAGGGGGTGCGCCCGGCGGGCGGCTGGTGCGCGGCGGCGAAGTCTTCCAGGGTGGACGCGTCCAAGCCGTCGATGCTGCCGACCTCGGCGACCTCCCAGGCCGCACCGGAGCGCGCGGCCAGGAACTCGCCGAAGCGGCGGATCACCCGCTGGAACACCAGGAGGTCCCCGACGTGAACGGGGGCGGGAGCGGCGGGGCGGGGTTCGGGGAGCGGCGGAGCGGACTCGATCAGAGTCGTGCGAATCATGGCTATTCCGTGAAAAAAAGAGTTCGTGGAGGAGCGGATCGCAACTCCGGGTGCCGGCGTGCCGGCCGGGACCGGGCGCACGGGGAGCCGGGAGCAGAAGTCGGGAACGGGCGCGGTGGGGAGCGGGCCTGCCGGCCGTCAGGGCGCGGAGGCTCTTCGGTCGCCGCTGCGGCGGGGCGCCGCTCGGGGAACGACCGGAACTACCGGGAGGGGAGACGATAACTGAACATGGCCGGCTTCCCGACGGGGGGGGCGGAGGGGCGGAGGGGGAACGGGAATTCGGAGGATGTAGAACCGGTGATCGACGCACCGGTTCACGGAATCTCCGGCTATTTGCCCGACGCCGCTCCCTCCTCCTCCGCGAGTCGCCGAATGTGCCGCAGCACGCGCCGGTGGATCGTGTGGATCACGCCGTCGCTCCACCATTGCCAGTAGGCTGCGGGCCACAGGTGGTGGTGGTACCAGGTCGTCCCTTCCAGGCGGGTGTGGCCGCCGGGGAGCGGAATGAGCTCGAACCGGCCGGCCTGGGAAACGAAGAACCC
>JACRIP010000428.1 GCA_016220045.1 Planctomycetota bacterium | reverse complement strand
TGGGCCTGGAACGCCGGCACCCGCCGCGGTACCGACGCGGGCCTGGCGAAGGCGCGCGCGATCCAGCGCGTCTGCACGCGCTGGGCGGCCCTCGCGGAGCCGCTCGGCCGCTGCGAGGCCGCGCGCTACGACGGCCGCATCCCGCCCGCGGAACGGCTCACCCGCGCCGCCGCCGAATGGCCGGCGGTCCGGCGCTTCCTGGACGAGACCCCGGCCGATTCCGCGTCTCAGGCGACCGCCCGAGCGCTCGCCGGCTGGGCGCGCATCCTTGCCGGGCACGCGGACGAAGGGCTCGCCGGGATGCGGGCCGCCGCGCAGCTCGATCCCGAGGTCCCGTACGGGCATGCGATGGAAGCCTTGCTGCATCTGTCCCTGGCGATCGAACAGCAGCAACTGCCCGCCTATCGCTGCAGCTCGATCGGCATGGAGATCGACCGCCCCATGCCCGAGCTGCCGGCAACCGCCGCCGCGCGCGCGCGCGCGGCCGAACTGCTCGCCGCGGCGCGCTCGGCCCGCGCGTGGGGCGAGGAGATCGCCCAGGATTTGGGCGCGCTCTTCGACGCGCTGCGCGCCTTCCAGGAAGGCCGGATGGCGGAGGCCGAGGAGGGACTCTCGCGCGCGCTCGCGGCGCCCGACCTGCGGCCGTTCGCTACCAGCATGCGCTTCGCCCGCGCCAAGGTCCGCTACCTGCGCCAGGAGTTCGACACCGGCATCGCGGACTGTGAGATCATCCTGCGCGCGCGGCCCGGCTTCGCGGAGGGGCTGCTGTTGCGCGGCGTACTGCGGTGGGGCGAGTGGGAACGCCGCGCCCTGCAGGACGAGGACGCGCGCGCCCTGCTCGACGCGGCGCTCGTCGACCTGGATCTGACGGTCGCCATCCTTCCCGGCAATCGGGAGGTCCTGGTCAGTCGCGGCAACGTCCTGCACTCGCTCGCCCGTTCCCTCGGCCGCTCGGGCGGCGATCCCCAGCCCGTCTTCGCGCGCGCGCTCGCGGACTACGACGCCGCGCTGCGCGCCGATCCCGACTCGTCGATCGCCCGGCACAACCGCGCCGCGACGCTGCTCGACCTCGGCCTGCTCGCCATGCAGCGGGGCGTGGACCCGCGCGAGCTCTATCGCCGGACGATCGCCGAAACCGAAGCCTGCCTGCGCGCCGACCCCGACTATGCCATGGCGGGCATCACCCTCGCGAACGCCTGGCTGAATCTCGGGGAGGCGGAGGCGGCGCGCGGGGCGGACCCCTTCCCGGCCTGCGCCCGGGCGGAAGCGGCGAATCTGGAGGTGCTGGCCCGGCGGCCCGCCGACGACATGGCGTGGGTGAGTCTCGGGGACATCCGGATGCGGCGCGCGGACCTGGAAGCGACGCGGGGACTCGACCCGCGATCGAGCTACGACCAGGCGATCACGAGCTACGACAAATGCCTGACCCTGCGGCCGAACCTGGTCTTTGCCTTGATCGAACGCGGACTGGCGCAGCAGAGCCGCGGGCAGGCGGAGGAGGCGCGGGGGGAGGACCCGGGGAAGTCGTATGCGCGCGCCCTGGCCGACTACAACCAGGCGCTCGTGCAGCGTCCCGGCTCTTCGGTGGCGCGCCTCGACCGCGGGAATCTCCACCTGATCCGCGCGGAGCGCGAGGCGGCGCAGGGGCTGGACCCGCGGCCGTCGTACGAACAGGCGATCGCCGACTACGATGGGGTGATTCTGGCGCAGGACTCCGCGCATTTCCCGCACGCCAACCGGAGCAGCGCGCTCCTGCGGCGGGGGGTGGCGGAGGCGGCGCGCGGCGGCGACCCGCGCGCGTGGTTTGAGGCGGCGGAGGCGGGGGCGAGCACGGCGCTGCGGCTCGCGCCGGAGCATGCGGACGCGTGCGCGAACCGAGCGCAGGCGCGGCTCTACCTGGCGCGCGGGATGGCGGCGCGAGGGGAGGACGCACGGTCGCGCTACGACGGTGCGATCACGGACGCGGACCTGGCGGTGGAGCGGCTGCCGCGGGAGACGCTGCTGCGGCTGGACCGGGCGGGGGCGCTGCACGAGCGCGGGCGGGCGGAGGGGGCGGCCGGCGGCGACGGCCGGGCGTGGTTCGGGCGGGCGCTCGCCGAGTACGGGGCGGCGCTGGGGCTGAACCCCGGGCTCGGGGAGCCGCATCTGCGGTGCGCGGAGCTCCTGGCGCTGGCCGCGGCCGGCCGGGAGCATCCGCAGGCGGCGCCGCGGCCGGTGGCGCCGGAAGAGGTCGGGCGCCTGCGGGATCGCGCGTTCGACCACCTGCGACGGGCGGCCGAGCGGGGGGCGGCGACGCCCGACGCGCTGGAGCGGGACGCCGACCTCGCGGACCTGCGCGCGGACCCGCGCTGGGCGGAGGTGACGGGTCGCGCGCCGAAGTAGGGGGAATCGGGGGGGGGGCTGCTTGTGCGGCGGCACCTGACCGATGCGACAGGATCCGGCCCTTCGGCGCAGGCCGGAAGGCCTGCGCCACAATCGCGCGCGGCCATTCCGAGCCTTCGACCTGGTCTCCGGCCTTTGTGGCGCAGGCGTCCTCGCCTGCGGCGCAGGGCCACCTCCCTGCCGCCTACGTGACTTCCCGTACGCACCGGAACCCCACGTTCGGCGCGCGCTTCGCCGGGTCCATCCAGTAGCGCAGATGCGTCCGGCACCCGAAGCGCTCGTCCGAGAAGGAGCCCCCGCGGATCACCCGCCAGAGCTGCTTCTCGTCCAGCCATGACCCGGTCCAGCACCAGGCATTGCCCGCCATGTCCAGCGCGCCGTAAACGCTCTTCCCCCCCTCGAACCGCTCGACCGGCGCCGTGTCGCCGAGCCCCGCCTCCTTCGTGTTCGCGAGAAACCGCGAAAACTCCCGCCCCCACGGGAACTCCCGCCCGTCCGCCCCACGCGCTCCCTTCTCCCACTGCTCCTCCGTCGGCAACGCCATCCCCGCCCACTGCGCAAACAGAAACGCATCCAGCCACGCGAGATTGACCACCGGATGCCGCTCGCGCCCGCGCGCCGGCGCGCCGCCCGGCCAGTGCTCGGGCGCCGTCCGCCGCGCCTCGCGCACGAAACGCTCGTACCGCGCGTTCGTCACCGGCTCCGCATCGAGGTAAAAGGCGCGCAGATAGTGCTCCTCCAGGCGTTCGCCGTAGAGGAACTTCCCGGTCGGCACCAGCACCATGCGCGCGCCGTCCTTGGCGCCGAAGACCTCGCGCGGCAGCCGGCTCAGCGGATCGAGCGGCGCGCCCGGGCGGACGAGCAGGCCCGCAGGGAGCGGGACCTCGGCGGGCGGCGGCACGCCACGCGCCCCGCCCGGCCCGGCGGGAGCCTCCGGGGTGCGCGCGACCGCCGGCTGGGTCGGC
>JACRIP010000427.1 GCA_016220045.1 Planctomycetota bacterium | reverse complement strand
GAACTCGCAGCCGCCGGAGCGCACCCCGTTCCGGCGGCTGTTTTTCTATTCGGGAGGATACCTGAGATGTCGCGGATCGTTCGTTCGCCTCTGCTCGTCGTGGCCGCCGCCCTCGCCGCCGGCGCCCTCCTCGGCGGCTGCCACGGCGCCGTCGTGGTGCGTGATCGCCACCCCCATCGCCCCGCCGCCTACGTCGCACCCGCGCCCGGGCTCGCCGTGGTCGAGCGCAGCACCGTCGTCGCCCCCGGCATCGTCGTCCAGCAGGTCGAACTCGTCGAGGCCCCGATCGCTCCGCCCGCGCCGCGAGTGGAGGTCCTCAACGCCGCACCCTACCCCGGCGCCGTGTGGATCCCCGGCAACTGGGTCTACAGTCGCCACGGCTGGCGGTGGGAAAACGGCCACTGGGAACACTGCGCCACCGGCCACACCGTCTACGTCAACGGCTACTGGGAGCGCCGCGGCCACGTCCACGTCTGGGTCCCCGGTCGCTGGCGGTAGGGAAGCGGCGGGAGTAGGGCAGGCATCGTTATTCGTTTGGGCGGCAATAACTTCCGTCAGTTCACGAATTTGCGCATGCCCCGGCCCGCCGCCGCGCCGGGGATTGACCCCGCGCGGAAAAATTGCTTAAAAACCTTCAACCTTTCCCCCAAGGGGCGGTTTTATCGCTTCGGGAAGTCGAGGTTCGCTCTTTGAACAGCCAGGGTCTCTGATCGGTCATTCGGTGGGGAAGACGTCTGGTCTTCCAGCGGAGGTTTCGTATGACCTGCGACGAGATTCGCACAGAGATCGTGGCCGCGCAGCGGGGAGAATGCAGCGCGGACACGGCCGAAACGGTGAAGCGGCACATTGAAAATTGTTGTGACTGTCGGTCGGTCGAATCAGCCTACCAGGACACCTTCTCAGTTCTCCAATCCCTCCCCAGGATCGAGCCTTCAGCCGGTGCGCTGCGCGCCCTGCTGGAGCGCGTCAACCGCATCGAATCCGCCCCCCTGTCCATTCCTGCCGTTCCGCAGGTCCTCGTCCCGTCACCGGCACCCGCTCTTGCCTTGGCGTCGCATAGCCCGTCGGCGTCGGTCGCCGGCATGCGCGAGGTCACGCGTCGGTGGTGGCGCAAAGCCCAGCAGCGCGCCGCCGTGCCCCTCGCGGCCGCCGCCGCGTTGCTCCTCGCCATCGGATACCTCTCCCTGCCCTCCCGCCCGACCTCAGCCATCGCCCCCCTCCAGGTCGCCCGCGTCCTCAGCCACTCGCCCGCGTTCGACGGTACCCCGCTGCGCCGCATTTCCTCCGAGTTCGGCCAGCCCACCCCCGTCGTCCCCGGCGCCGGTATCCACACCGCCGAACTCCTCGTCTCCGACGTCGGCGCCCTCACCGTCATGGAAATGCCCGAGGTCGGCCTCCTCCATCTCGCCGGCGCCGCCCATTGCCGGTTCGCCGGCCCCCGCCACCTCCTCCTGGAGGACGGCGACCTCGAAGCCAATATCCTGCCGCGCGGCCGCGAGTTTACCATCGAGACCCCCGCCGGCGTCGTCACCGTCCTCGGCACCCGCTTCCGCGTCCGCGCCTCCCGCTTCGGTACGGTGATTACCGTGTCCCACGGCAAGGTGCGCTTCGCGAATGCGCACGGCACCGTGGCCGTCGGCGCCGCCGCCCGCTCCGCCGCCACACCCGAGACCGCACCCTCCCGTCCCGTCGAGGTCGATCCGCTCGCTCCCCTCGGTGAAGCCGAACGCGCCGTCCTCTGGCGTGACCCCCGCCTGGCACTCGATTTCGCCGCCGCTTCCTGCCTGCCGGGCACCCCGCTGGCCGCGCGCATCCACGTCACCAGCCCCAACCCCGTCACCTGGCTCCAGCCGCTCACCGATGCCGCCTCCTATTACCTGCTGAACGTCACCCGCCCCGACGGCGCCTCCTTCCAGGTCCGGCTCAACGCCTTCCACCCCACCGAACTTTCCGCCAACCGCCGCGCCAAGGGGCGTGTCCTCCTCGGCCAGGACCAGTCCTACGACGTCGAGTGCACGCTGGCCGACATTTTCACCTCTCCCGGAAAATACCAATTGAGTGCCTCCTATACCGAGTCCCGCGCCGCCGGCGAGGCCGGTGACGCCTGGCGCGGGATTCTCACGTCGGCGCCCGTCACCATCGACGTGGCCGACCACCCGTAGGAGTTCAAGCCCGACGTAGAGCGTACACCTGATTCTGTTTCCTGCGTCCACTGACCAGCGTCCACTGTCCACCGTCCACTGTCCACCGTCCCGCGAGGTGCACCCTTCCATGTCTTCGGTCGAACCGATCGCCGATCGCCTGGCCGGCGTGCGCGCGCACGTCCGCCAACTCTACCTCCGCCAGGGAACCGCCTCCCTCCTCCTCTGGATCTGCGCGTTCCTCGGCGCCACCTTCGCCGTCGATTTCTGCATCCCCAACCTGCCGCGCGCCGTCCGCCTCCTCTTCCTCTGCGGCGGACTCGGCGGCCTCGCCTACGGCTACTACCGCTTCCTCCGCTATCCGCTCGCCGCCCGCCTCTCCGATGACGACCTCGCCGCCCACCTCGAACTCCAGTACCCCGGGCTGCGGGACCGCCTCATCAGCACCGTTCAGCTCCTGCGCCGCGGCGCCGACCGGCAGACTTCGCCGGAAATGGTCAAGGCCCTCACCGTCGAGACCGTCCGCGCCGCCCGCGAGCTCGATTTCAACGCCATCCTCCTCCCCGAACGCCCCCGCCGGCTCTCGGTCCTCGCCGGCATCGGCGTCGCCGCCCTCCTCGTCGCCGCCGCCTCCTGCCCCCAGTTCGCCGGCATCTACCTGAGCCGCCTGTGCGGCAGCGCCACCCCGTGGCCGCGCAAGACTCAGCTCTCCGTCCAATACT
>JACRIP010000429.1 GCA_016220045.1 Planctomycetota bacterium | reverse complement strand
GGCGCGCCCGGCCGCGGTCGGGCGTTTTTCGGCGCGTATCACACCAGTATCACACTTCCCCGCATCCGGCCCGGCCTCCGCGATCCGGTCGGCGAGCGTTGCGACCGCGGCCCGTTTCGTCGCCGCTCCGATGGTGACGTATCGGTCGAAGGCCGAACAGCCGCCCTTGTGGCCCGAGATGCTGGCGGTGACGTGCCAACCGATTCCGGCCTCCAGCATCCACGAGCAGAAGCACGCGCGCAGGTCATGAAAGCGCACGCGCGGCTTGATCTCCTCCAGCCCGGCGCGCCGGAGCGTCAGCAGCCAGAGCTTACGTTCCAGCTTCCACGGCTTGCCCGAGACCGGCGCAAGGAACAGGTGCGGGTCCTCCAGCCCGCGCGGCAGACTGCGCAGCACGTCGAGCGCGAGACGGTTTAGGGGAACTTCCCGAGGGCAACCGTTTTTCGGGTCGCGTACCCTGGCGAGGGCCGTGCTCAGGTCAACGTCGGCCCACGTCAGCTTGCACAGCTCGCCGCGGCGCATTCCGGTATTCGCCGCAACGATGATTGCCGCGCGCATCGGTTCGTGCGCCACGGTCGCGAGCCGGTGGTAGTCGGCCACGGTGAGCGCGAGCAGCCTGCGGTTGCGCTCCTGCAAATGCGGCCATTCGTCCAGCGGGAGCCGGGGCAGGAGCCCCAGCGCCTTCGCGTGCTTGAGCACGCGCCGGAGCCGGGCGATTTCCCGGTTGATGGTTGCGGGCTTGTGCTCTTTCCCGCGCTCGGCGACGAAGGCATGGATGCGCGCACCGTTGATTTCGTCGAGCATGAGCTTGCCGAAGTGCCGCACCAGGACGCGGAGCTTGTAGGCTTCGCGGTCGGCGCTGCGAAGCGACTGGCGCATCCAGGGGGCGTAGTCGCGTTCGACGAAATCGGCGAACGAATCCCGGCGGAGCGGCTCAGGGGGGAGCCCGGCAATGCGCCGATCCTCCATCTCGGCGCGCTTCCGCATGACTTCGACCTTCTTGCGATCCAGCCATTCCGCGGCGGCGCGCTTTGCGGTGAAGCCCGTAGACTCCCACGCGCGCTTGCCGTCCGGACCGGGGAAGGACGCCCACCAGAACGGTGAGCGCTGTTGACGGTACAGACCCATCGGCGTTTCTCTCCTCTCTCTACGCCGGGGCCTGCCGCGATCCGTCGCCGGTATCATGGCAAGCGACGGGAGCGGCGTCAACGTCGGTTGACTTCGGAAGGGCGCGGACGGTGCGGGAGCGAATCCAGCGGTCGAGGGCCTCGCGGTCGAAGCGCAGGGCGCGCTTGCCGACGCGAACGAAGGGGATTTCGCGGCGCGCGACCTTGTGGAAAACGGCGGCGCGGGAAAGACCCAGCTAGGCGGCGGCCTGCGCGACGGTCAGGAGCCGGGCCTCCGGCGGCGCAAGAGCGGGGTGCGGGGGCGAAGCATCTACCGGCATGGGGCGGCTCCTAGCGAGGGTGAATCGGCTGTCTCCGGGACTTCATCGGGCGGCCTCCGCGCGTGCTGGACGCGGCGGCGCGGCGGCCATGCGCTGCGTCGTCTGCCGTGTGCGCGCCGTCCAGCCCGCCAACGAATCGGCGACGTGCTCGCTTGCGCCGACGTCGAGTAGAGCGCGGGCGGCATCGGTCAGGGCGGCGAGACGCAGCCGGGCGGCGGCCTGGTCGAGCCCGGCGGCGAGGGCGGCGGTGGCCACGGTGACGAGGTCGGCCAGCGCAGGGCGCAGCAGGGTATCCGGTCCGGCCGGGCGACGGGCTGGACGGGTCGAGGGCAGGGTCATGGTCTATCCTCCGGCATGGGGGTTGGTGCGGGCGATCCGCTGGAAGGAAGGGTGGCACTCCCCCTATAGGGGAGAGTGCCTTCCTTCCGGCGGCTCGGGTCGAGGGTCTTTCCCTCCGCTGGAAGGGCCGCTGGAAGGGTTCCAGCGGCGCGGAAACCCACGCGGATCATGGGTTTTCTTCCGTTTCCGCCGATCCGCCGGAAGGCAGCGTAACTTCCGGCGGCGGCTCGGTGGGCGCCGGCGGGCGATACCGCGCCTCATGGTGCTCGCCGACCGCGTCCGGCAGGGCCGCGCCGAGCGCGACCAGGTGCTTGCGCAGCGTCTTTTCGCTGTAGATTTTTCCGTCGGCGGCAGGGGCGAGTACGGCATGGACGGCGGCGGCAGACACCCCGGCCGCGGGCTGCCCCGCGGCCGCATGGGCGGCGCTGAGTGCCTGCCGCGCCAGCTCGCGGTTGTGCGCGCCGATCTCTCTCCCATGCGACGCGTAGTCCTCCGCCTCGACTGCCAAAACCACGACGGGCGCATCCTCCGCGTCCGGGTCGCCGGTGTAGCCGGGCGGCGGGCCGACGTAGATCGAGACGGGCGGACGGGCCTCCGCGTCCTTGAGCTCGAACGTCACTCGCGCCTTGGCGTTTTTGTTTTCGTCGGGCGCGGCGGCCGTGGTCAGGTCGGGTATCGCTGGCATACGGTGTTGCTCCTACTCAGGCTTGCTCAGGTACAGACTCGCTTCGGAGAACCCGTGCAGGGACACCGAGCCGGCCAGCATCGCCCCGCCCACGTCGTTCGCTTGGTTCGCCTGCGCCTTGCGGAAATGGGCAACCGTGAGGAATGCCGCGCCGGTCTCGCGGCGGAGCCGGTCGATGCCCGCGAGCAACCCGGTCATCGCGGCGCTATCCTTGAGGTCGGCAGAGTGCAGCCGATTGAACACGTCGAGCAGCACCAGGTCAGCGGGCCACTCCCGCAGGTACCCGAGCAGCCAGTCGAGGCACTCCGGCTTGTCCAATCTGAATCCGGCATGACACGCGATCCGGAATCGGCCCGCCTCGGGCGGACGGCCGAGCCCGTGCCAGAGTCTTTGCACGCGGCGGTAGGCGATTCGCTCCGGGTCCTCCTCGGAGAGGTACAGCGCTCGCCCGAGTGTCGTCGCGTAGCGCCCCAGGAATGGCGCGCCGGACGCGAGGCACAGACAGGCGTGGAGCCCGATCCAGCTCTTGTATGTTTTGGGCGGGCCGGCAATCCAGCCAACCGCCCCGCGCACGAGGATGCCGTCGATGATCCAGGGCAGCGGCGGGTGCTGGACGGCGAGCACGTCCATGAGGTCCACCGGTGACGCGGACCACGGCACGCCCGCGGGCGGTGAGGCAACTACCGTAGACGC
>JACRIP010000426.1 GCA_016220045.1 Planctomycetota bacterium | reverse complement strand
GAACGCGAAGATCGTTGAGGAGGCGGGGTAGATCGCCACCGAACACACGGAACACGCCGAGAGGACGCTTTTTTTTTTGAATGTCCCGGAGGGCGTTCCGATGGAGCCTCGTCCAGGTCGTCCGGCACTCGACCTGCGCCGGTCGGCCCGCCGCGGTCGCGCCCACCAGGGGCGCCCCTACAAAAAGAGTAGGTGCGGTCCTGCACCCTGCCGGAAACGCCGCCTTGACAGATCCGCGGGCCGGGTCTATGCTCCCTCGTCGCGGCGACCTCGAACCCTGCGCTGTCGCGCCCCGCACCATCCCACGGCCGGCCGCGGCGCCCCGACCGGCCCCGGCCATCCACCATTCGCCTGATGCCCTCCAGGAGCCCCCCCGCGATGCCGCGCCCGCCCATGCCCGAGCAAACGGACGTCCTGATCGTCGGCGCCGGGCCCGGCGGCCTCGCGGCCGGCAAACGGCTGGTCGATGCCGCGCCCGGCCGCCGCATCATGCTGATCGACACCCGCACCCGCATCGGCTCCCCGCTGCGTTGCGGCGAACTCACCTACGACAGCCTGTTCGAGGTCATGGGCTACCGGCCGCGCCCGCGCTGGGTCCGCTGGGTGCTCAAAAAGAGCAACCGGATGCTCGTGCTCGACCGCCCGCGCATGGAATACGAGATGTCCCGGATCCTGGAGCGCCGCGGCGTCCGCGTCTGCGAGCAGACCTCCCTCGTCGCGCTCGACGAATTCCGGGACGACGGCCGCTGGGCGACGCTCACCACCCCCGCGGGCCCCCATCGGGTACACGCCCGGCTGGTCATCGCCGCGGACGGGGTCTCGTCCCAGACCGCGCGCCTTGCCGGCCTCGCGACCCGGCTCAAGCCCGATCAGCTCTGCTCCTGCCTCGCCGTGCGCCTCACCGACGCCCGGTTGCGCGAACCGGACGACACCCACTACGAGTTTCTCCCCGAACTCGCTCCCTTCTACTCCTGGATCATTCCCTCGGGGCCCCGCGCTGCCAACGTCGGCCTCGGCATTCCCTCCACCCGGGGCGAGGGCCTCGAGCCCCTGCTCGACCGCTTGATCCGCGCCTCCGACTGGATCGACGGCGGAAGCGTTACGGAACGGATCGTCGGCGCCTATCCATCGGTCTCGCCGCTGCGCGAGCCCTTCGCCGATGGCCTGCTCGTCGTCGGCGGCGCCGGCCGGTTCGTCGACGCCGTCACCGGGGAAGGCATCCGCCAGGCCGCCATCACCGGGCGCGCTGCCGCCGAACTCGCCCTCGACCTCGGGGACGGACCGTACCGCGCCGCCGACCTCGCGTCCTACACCGAGCGGATCGCCGCGATCGCCGTTCCGCTCGACGAGCGCGCGCGTGGCGTCAAGCGCGCCCTGGCGGCGCGGCCGAAGTCCGCGGCTCCAGAGGCAACCGGAGCGCGCCCGGAGGCCGGTCACGGCGCCCGCCCCGCCGCGCGGCGCACCCCCGGCGCGCCCTCGCCCAAGGCCGTCCTCACCGACCTGTGCACCGGCTGCACCGGCTGCGTACCCATCTGTCCCCCGGTGGCCATCCACGTCGTGCCCTCCGGCATCGAAGTCGACGCCGAGACTTGCACCGGCTGCGGACTCTGCGTGAAGGACTGCGCGTTCCTCGGCGTCGAGTTCGCCGACGCTGACGCGGCCCCCGGGACGCCCACGCACCCGCAGGCCGCGCTCGCGCCGGACCGCGCGCAGCCGCGACCTTCCCCCGCCCCCTTTCCCCTACTCGGGCGCTCGCGATGAGAAAACCGTCCCTGCTCGACAACATCCCGCGCGCCGGCACCGCGGACCTCGAGACCTTCCGGCGCGAACACCTCGAGACGCAGCGCCCCGGGATCTTCACCGGGCTCTACGCCGGCCAGCCGATCGACCGCATCCGCACGACCGCGGACGCCCGGCGCGAACTCGGCGACCTCGAGTTCCCCATCAACCCCGACTACTACTCGACGCGCGTCCGCGGCCGCGCGAACGAGTCTCAGGTCTGTACCCTGGCCACCTACCTCGACCTCGCCGCGAGCAACCCCGACCTGGACCTGCTCTGCACCGAGTTCCGGATGCCGGCGAAGATGCGCGCGACCTTCCAGCCGCCGAACTTCCTCGCCCTCGGCGTCAAGGGCCGGCCGAAGGTCATGATGTACACCGCGAAGCAGGGGCTCTTCGCGCCGCTGCACTTCGACGGCGACCACCGGCAGGTCCTCTTCACCCAGGTCTTCGGGCGCAAGCGCGTCATGCTCTTCCCGCCCCGCGCCGCCGAACAGTTCAAGCCGACCGGCATCGACAGCGACCTCGCGGTCCAGGATCTGACGGACGCCGGGAAGCGCCGCTTCCTCGTGAAGCACGGGGGCTTCGAGTGCGTCCTGGCGCCGGGGGAGACCCTGTTCATCCCGAAACTCTGGTGGCACTACCTGGACAACCTCGAGACCGCGATGTCCTTCGGCGTGCGCTTCCACCTGAGCCCCTACGACTGGCTGCTGAGCATGCTGGAGCCGGACTACCGCCTGCAAGAAGTCGCCGGCCGTCTGACCTCCCCGGACGGGCGGCGGCTGGTCGACCCGGACACCTTCGCCGACCTGCTCGCGCCGCGCCTGGGCGGCGGCCCGCTGCGCGCACGCGCGCGCGCCTACGAACGGGCGCTGCGGCGCGCCTATACCGGCCGCGGGGAAGTCGCCGCGGCGGCGCAGGCGCTGGCGCGGCCCGCGAGCCACGCGGAGGTCGCCCGCTTCGGGGACTATCTGCGGCGCGCAGGGCACCCGGCCGCGGAGTTCGCCCGCGCGCTCCGGTTCTTCCGGATCGCACGCACGCCGGACCGCTGGTCGCGCCTGGACCTCCGCGTCCTCAATTTTTATTTTCGCGTGTTCCGGGCGAAAGGGGGCCTGCTGTGAGCCGCGCGCCGGGCCGATTCTGGCAGGGGTTCGTGGCGCGGAACTGGGAGCGGCAACCGCTGGCGCTGGCGGACCTGGCGGGAACGCCGCTGCCGGCGATCGCGCCCGCGGAGCTGTTCGATGCCGTGGTCGCGTGCGGCGCGGCGCAGGCGGCGGGCTCGCCCCAGACCATCCGGCTCTATGTGCACGGGAACCTCGTCGACCTGAGCGGCGGCTTCCAGAAGCTCCTGCCGTGCCGCGCCGACGGCTCCTTCTCGGGATATCACCGGAGGATGACGGAGCAACTGGCGGAGCTCGGCCGGCCGGACTACGCGCTCATCATCGCGGACTGGCACGCCTTCCACCGGGTGGCCTGGGAGCGGATCTGCGGCGCGCTCGCGGGCCTGTTCGCGGCGGTCGGCATCTCGCGCGCGCGGATGGACACGCAGATCTTCCTCGGCACCTACCGGGTCACCCCCTTCGGGGTCCACGTCGATCCGACCGGCTCCTTCCACTTTCCGGTGCTCGGGCGGAAGACCATGCGGCTGTGGTCCGGCGCCTACGCCGCGCGCCACCCGGACCTACCGGATGCCCTGCGCTACGGCCGGTTCAAGGCGGGCTCGCGCGTGCTCACGGCGCGGGCCGGCGGGATGCTCTACTGGCCGTCGTCGGCGTGGCATGTGGGGGAGTCGGGCGGCTCGTTCAGCGTCACCTGGGGCCTGGGGTACTGGACCGGCGACCGATTCGTGGCGGGCGGGACCGGGGCGTCGGCGGCGGCGGCGGGCGCGATGGGGGCGGGGGCAGGGGCG
>JACRIP010000415.1 GCA_016220045.1 Planctomycetota bacterium | reverse complement strand
CGGGCCCCGGCCGCGCCGCTCATGGAGGCGCCCTCCACCCAGGTGCCCTTCGCGCCCGACCTGGAAACGCTGACCAATCCGAAGGCGCTGGTCGAAGGCAACTGGTACATCGCGATCGGCCAGGCGCCGCGCGGCCCGATGCCGCTGGAGAGCGTCAAGGAGCACATCGTGCGGCGCGAGTTGACGCCGGACTGCCTGGTCTGGCGCGAGGGGATGAAGGACTGGGAGCTGGCGAAGAACGTGCGCCCGATCGCGATCCTTTTCGGCGCGGTCGCGGCCCAGAGTTCCTCCGACGCGCGTGGGGCGGGCGCGAGCTCGGCCGCGGACGAGCGCCACGCGACCGTACGGATTTCGCCGGAGGAGGCCGAAGAGGTCGACGCGCCGGTCGAAGAGGAGGACGATGTCCTCTCCGCGCGGACCGAGCAGAACGCGGACGATGACGGCGGCGAGACCATCGTCATCAAGAAGGAGAAGATCGCGGTCCCGGCCTCCGAATACCCGGCGATCGACGGCTACCGCATCGAGCAGGTGATCGGCAAGGGCGGCATGGGCGTGGTCTATCGCGCGGTGCAGGTGGCGATGGACCGCTCGGTCGCGGTCAAGGTCCTCGCCGGCAAGTACGCGCAGAGCCAGACCTTCGTCCAGCGCTTTCTCAAGGAAGCGCGCGCCAGCGCCCGCCTGTCGCACCCGAACATCATCCAGGGGATCGACGTGCGGGAGGCTAAGGGCAAGTATTGCTTCATCATGGAGTACGTGGACGGGCCGCGGGTCGGCGACCTGTTGCGGCGCGGCGGCGCGATGGACCCGGCGCGCGCGCTCAACATCGTGATCCAGGTGGCGCGCGCGCTCGAACACGCCCACAAGCACGGCATGGTGCACCGCGACGTGAAGCCGGACAACATCATGCTGACGAAGGACGGGCAGGCGAAGCTCTGCGATCTCGGCATGGTGCTCCTGGCGGAGGAGGAGGGCGGGCAGATCGGCGGGGGCACGCCGAACTACCTTTCGCCGGAGCAGGCGCGCGGCGACGGCACCGTGGACCATCGGGCGGACATCTACTGCCTCGGGACGACCTTCTATCACATGCTGGTGGGCGCGGTCCCCTTCTCGGGGGCGACGCGGGTGGACATCATGCGCAAGCAGGTGAGCGAGCCGCCGGTCCCGCCGAGCAAGCGCAACCCGACGGTCACGCCGGGAATGTCGGCGGTCGTGATGCGGATGATCGAGAAGCACCCGGACAATCGCTACCAGGCGATTCCGGAGCTGATCAAGGACCTGACGCTGCTTTCGATGGGCTCGTCGCCGATGGTGCTGGGCGGGCCGGCGGCGGACGCCGCGGCCGCGGCCGCTTCGAAGCCTCGGGTAAGTTCCCGGCCAACCCGCCTGCCGCCGCGCATCAGCCGCCGCCGGCGGTTGCGGTAGCATCCGATCCTGGTCGACTCCTCGGCTCTTGTAGGGGCCGCCCTTGTGGCCGCCCTTTCGCGGCAGACCGAGCGTTGTCGAGGACGCCGACAACCATGGGGCGGGCATCCCTTTCGCCTCCGGCTACGGGGAACAGGCCAAGGCCCGCCCCTACAGCCCGGAGCGGATCCTACCCGACCGGTCCGGCAAAACCCTCACACGACCGCCATTCTTCATGCCCACCTCCCCCGTTGAGCCCACGGCCGACCTCCTCGCCGGCCGCTACGCCGTCGCCGAACGCCGTCCCGGCGGCCTCTGCGTCGCCGCCCTGTGCCTGGATCGCGCCCGCGCCGACCGCCTGGTCCTCCTCAAGTCGCTGCGTCCCGAGTTCGCCGCCGTCCCGGCCGCGCGCGCACGCTTCCGGGCCGCCGCCGAGGCTTGGGTGGGTCTCGGGCATCTTCCGCATATGGTCGCCGCGGAGGCCCTGGTACGGCACAACCCGGAGGGCGACGGCGCGCACGGCGGCTCCGGCGCCGCCGCCGACGGCGCCGACCGGCACGCGGACATGCTCTACCTGGCGATCGAATTCGTCCCCGCCACCACCCGCGACGGCGATCCTTCCCTGCGCGCGCGCATCCCGCGCGGGCGGGGCTTGCCGCTGCTCCCCGCCCTGACCTACGCGCTCCAGATCGCGCGCGGCATGGCGGCGCTCGCCGCCGCGCTGCCCGGGGGCGGCGTACACGGCGACCTCAAGCCGGAGAATGTGCTGGTGGGGCCGGACGGCGGCGCGCGCGTTTCCGACGTCGGCCTGACCCTCGCGCCCGCGGGGGCGGCGGAAATCGGCGGGGCGGCGGCGGGACTCGCCACCCAGGTGTTTCCCGGACCCGGAGACCTCCCTGCGCGCGCCCGGCGGCTGCCCGGCGGCTTCGGCACGCCGATCTATCTCGCGCCCGAACGCTGGTAGGGCGCGGCGCCCGATGCGCGCGCAGACCGGTACGCATTCGGCGGCCTGCTCTACGAACTGCTCGCCGGGCGCCCGCCGGTCATCGGGCGAACCCTGGAGGAGCTGCGGGGCGCGCACGGCGCCGGGGCCGCCGCGGCGGCGATCGCGCGGCTGCCCGGAGAGACGCCGGCGGAGCTGCTCGGCCTGGTGCGCGCCTGCCTGGCGACGGACCCGGCGGGGCGGCCGGCCGGCTGGGCGGAGATCGAGAGCGCGCGGGCCGCGTCGTACCGCGGCGCGGGAGGCGTTGACGCCCCGGCCGCGGCGCCGCCGGAGCCGGCGGCAGGCCACCCGGAGCGTGGCGCCCGCGTGTTCGCCGGCTGGTGCGCGCACGAACTGGGCGCGGTCGAGCTCACGGCCGGCCGCTTCGACCGCGCGCTGCGGCATGCTCAGCGCGCGCACAACCTGTCGATCGAGACCGGCGTGCGCGCGCTGGAGGCCGCGGCGCTCGTGCAGTTCGGCCTCATCCATCAACGCCAGAACGATCCCCTCGGCGCGATTTCGCTCACCCAGAAGGCGCTGGCGCCGGAGCGCGCGCTGGGGGACGGGAAGGGCGAGGCCGAGACGCTGGGCGCGCTCGGCGAGTCGCAGGTGCTGGCGGGGAACGACCCGGCGGCGCTCACGCACTACCGGGAGGCGCTGGAGCGGCAGCGCGAGCGCGGCGATCGGCGGGGGGAGGGCGCGGTGTTGCTCGGCCTGTGCGCGCTCTACGGGCGTCTGGGCTCGCTCGCCGAAGCGCTCGGCGCGGCGCGTGCGGGGCTGGCGGCGCTGCGCGACGCGGGCGACCGGCGCGGCGAGGCGACGGCGCTGGCCGCCCTGGGCCGGCTGCTCGGGCGCACGGGCGACCTGCCGAGCGCGCTCGACACGTCGCGGCGCGCGCTGGCGCTGCTGCGGGAGGCCGGCGACCGGGCG
>JACRIP010000424.1 GCA_016220045.1 Planctomycetota bacterium | reverse complement strand
TCTCCGAAATCGACGTCTCCGCCGGCGGTGGACGCACCAACGGCATGCCCCTGGCCAATGTCGGCGGCTGGGCCTATGACGAGCAGGGCTCCGGTCTCACCAGCGTCGGCCTGCCCTTCGTGAACCCCAATGGTTCCCAGACCGACGTCGGTCAGTTCTGGGCCTTCACCTCGACCTTGGGCTTCAACGAATACGACTACTAGGCGCGCGGCCGGTCTCTGAAGCCTCGACGGGTGGGGAGGATCTCCTTGCGGAGACCTCCCCACCCGCTTTCAGTTCTAATGGAATCTCTAATCTGCCTGAACTTTCACCCCGCTGGGTGGTTTAGTCTTCAGATTAGAACGCTCGAACGCCGATGCATACCGTGATGTCCGAGCTTGTGGTTCTGACGCGGAAGTGAGTGGAGGAGTGTCGGGTCCGTGAACCGGGGTTGGCAGCAACCCGACGGTTCTCCTGAGGTGGGATCGTCCGGGCAACGGAGGTGGAGGAGAGGAAGGATCGGTCGTGAGGTTCGTGGCTTTCCCCGCCACGAGGTTGCGGTGCCTGTGCGGATTGTTTCCGCGGGCGATCGGGGAATGCGTGCTTCACACCGGAGGTAACAATGCAGAGAATGATGCGTCGCAAGTTCGCTGGCTTCACCCTCATCGAATTGATCATGGTAATCGTCATCCTGGGCATCCTGTCCGCGATCGCGATTCCTCGACTGTTCGACTTCTCGGGCGATGCCAAGCGCGCTGCGACGCTCGGAATCCTCGGCTCCGTGCGCACGGCGGTGGCGCTCTACTTCTCGAAAAACGCCCTGCCGCCGCCGACCGGCGGTAACCGTCCCTGGTGGCCGAACATCACCCAGCTCCGGCAGTCGGACAACGGCCCGGGCGCGGTGATGGAGTCGAAGATGGCCGACAATCCGTTCTCGGAGAGCGGCAACACGGTGGCGCGCAACGACGTCTCCCAGCTCGACGTCTCCGCCGGCGGCGGGCGCACCAACGGCATGCCCACGGCCAATGCGGGCGCTTGGGCCTACGACCATCAGGGCACCGGTCTCACGAACGTCGGTGAACCCTTCGTGAACCCCAACGGCAACCAGACCGACGTCGGTCAGTTCTGGGCCTTCACCTCGACCTTGGGTTTCAACGAGTACGACTACTAGGCGCGCGGCCTGCCCCTGACAATCATCGGGTGGGGACGTCTTCCGCAAGGAAGGCTCCCCACCCTTTTTTTTCGCACGACGACCCTGGTCCCGTCTGCCGACACCTGCGGCAAGGCCCGCAACCGCCGGGCGTATAGTGGCGCAGGCGTCCTCGCCTGCGCGCCCGGTGCGTCCGCGCGGCCGGCAACCGTCCGCAGCGCCGAAGCTTGGGTGCAGGTCTGCTCCTCGTTCCCGTCGTCTCCGTGTCTCTGTGCCTCTGTGGTTCAGTCGTCGTTGCGCAGTACGGGACATGCACCCCCGAATCTTCCTCGCATCGACTGACCGCAGTGGTAGAATCTACTCTCGTGCCGGGTCCGAGCGGGCGCAGCGCCGGCCCTCCCCTGTGGTTGACCGCGGGGGCGGCAGCGAACGGTTGCCCTCCCTTCCCGCCCTGCCCGGCCTGGTCCGGGTTTCGCGTGCCCGAAGGAGCGCTCTATGCGCAGGAACGAAAGCGGCTTTACCCTGATCGAGATGGTCATCGTGATCCTCGTGCTCGGGATCATGGTCGCCACGGTGAGCATCTCCATCGCAGACATCAACAACATCAAGCGCGACATGGCGGCGCGCAAGTTGGTGAGCGATATCCGCCTGGCGCAGAACCTGGCCATCGGCCGCCACACCAACACCTGGGTCGCCTTCGATATCGCGGCGAACAAGTACACCATGTACCTCGAAAACCCCTTCCTCCTCGGCAAGGCGAACCGCCGTGTCGCCAAGGAACCGCTCTCCCAGGCCCCCTTCATCGTCGAACTCGGATCTCCCACCGACTCGCCGGTGATGTTGACCTTCGTCGAGATCGGGGGTACACCTGAGGTGCACTTCGACAAGTACGGCTTCCCGACCAATGCTGACGACGTCCGCCTTACCGTGCCGGGGACGGTGATCATCAATAGCACGCGCAAGCTGGTGATCACCCCGGAAACCGGACGCCTGTTGATGGAGATTGTCCCGTAGCGGGGGGTTCATTCATGGCAGCCCAGTCGGAAACCCCACGGCGCCTGCGTTGGGCGCGCGCGGCGGGGTTCACCCTGCTCGAACTGGTCATCGTCACCATCCTCATCGGGATCGCCGTGCCGAGCATCCTGCTGCTCTTCGAAATGGCCGCGCGCTCCAACTACCAGACGGAACAGAGCGCCATCGCCACCAATCTCGCCAACGACAAACTGGAGCAGATCTCGGGCGACAAGTTCTCGGCCCTCCGCGGCTGGGACTACCTGGTTCCGGCCAACTACCCGCCGGAGCCCAGCATCCCCGACTTTCCCGGGTTCGAGCGCGAGACCCTGATCGTCGAAGTCAGTCCCGCGGATCTGATCACCCCGCAGGCCGGCACCGGCTACCGGCGCGTCACCGTCTCCGTCTTCTGGAACGGCCGCGGCGACCACCTCGAGATTCCCACCCTCTTCACCCACCACCCGTAATCCGGGGTTCAAGTTATGCGCCGATTCAGCCGAGATCATATGCAGCCCCCTTATCGGACCCTGCGCCGCGGCCTGGCCAGGCAGCGCGGCTGGACGATGATGGAATTGATCATCACCATCATCATTCTGGGGATTATCTCCGGGGTGTCCGCGATAATGGTCCTGGAGGGTGGACACGTGTTCATCCACCAGAATTCCCGGGCCGACAACCTGGAGAACGCGCGCCTTACGATCGAACGGGTGACGCGCGACATCCTCCACATCAAGGACGGTTCGGTCGCCAACATCACGAACTTCGGCCCCACCTCGATCGCCTTCACCGCCTTCGACAACGAGGCGGTGAGCTTCGAGTGGGACGCGGGCGCCAAGCTCCTCCGGCGTCGGGACAAGATTCTGGCCACTCAGGTCATTGACTTCAGGTTGCTGTACCTCACGGAAACCGACACCCCGGCGACCACGGCCGACGCCATCTGGACGATCACCGCGGACGTCACGATCGAGGATTACGGGCAGAAGGCCAGGCTGAGAACCCGCATCTTTCCTCGTCGATTCTCTACGTACATCGACTGGCGCGAGGAGTGAGCGGGCGCGAGCGTCCACCCCGGGGCGCACGCGCTGCGTGACCGGGGTAGGCGACCGGTCGGCGCCGTCGGCAGGACGGTGCCGCCCGACAGCACGAGGACGGTAGAGCGATGAGCGTAATCGGAGTCGTAAATCCGAAAAAGGGGACCGCCAAGTCCACCACCGCCGTAAGCCTGGCGGCCGGCCTGGCACGGCGGGGTTGGCGCGTCCTGCTCGTGGACCTCGACCCGCAGGCCGCGAGCACCACCGGCGTCGGCCTCGAGCCCGAGGCCCTCAAGGCCACCGTCTTCGACGCCCTCTTCGGGCCCAAGGCCTCCCTGCCCGAAGCCATCATGCAAACCTCCTACTCCGGGCTCGAAATCCTTCCCGCCAACTCCGCCCTCAACGCCGCCGAGTCGCCCTCCGCCCCCGCCGGCGGCCGCCAGGAAACCGTCCTCCACATGCAGCTCTCCGCCGTGCGCGAGGACTACGATTTCATCATCGTCGATTCCCCCCCGAGCTGCGGCCTCCTCACCTCCAACGCCATCGTCGCCTCCGACCAGCTCATCGTCCCCGTCGTCCGCGGCTCCGCCTTCCGCGAAGACATCGCCCAACTCATGGACCTCATCAGCCGCTTGATGGGCCAGGGCAACCCGATCACCGGCCGCATCGATTGGCTCTGGACCTTCCATCAGCCCGATGTCCCCATGTCCGGCGACAGCTTCGAGAACGCCCAGAAGGAATGGAACGCCCAGGCCTTCAATACCCTCATCCGCAAAGACACCTCCTTCCAGGAGGCGGCCTGGGCCAAAAAGCCCATTTTCTACTACAAGGCCGACGCTCCTGGCGCCCAGGACTACAAGGACCTGGTGCTCGAAGTGCTCCGCGCCAACGATCTCTCGGGTACCAACCTGGAAATGCCCGCGGTCCGCCCCGAAGGCCAGGTGACCGCCACTCCCCAGGGCCTCTCCGACCTCGTGCGCGACCTGCAGTCCTCGGGCGGCGCACCCGGCGGCGCCCCCGGTTCCCGTACCGACCCCGCCGGCGTCCCCGCGGCCACCCAGATGATGTCGCCGCCCGAATTGAGCGGACCGGACCCGCTGCTCGGCCGCATGGGCCAGGGCCAGGTCACGGCCGCCGACGCCGCCCCCGCCGCCGGCTACCCGCCCGCTTCGCCCGGTGGCGTCGCCGGCGCCGCACAGGCCACCATGCTCATGGGCTCCGCGCCCCCCATGCCGGTCGATGCCTCCGGCTACGCCGGCGATCCGGGCCCCGCCGCCCCCGCTCCCGCTGCGCCCGGCGCCGCGACCGACGCGGGCGGCTACGCCGGCTACCCGGCCGGCGCCACCGCCGCCGTCGCCGCGCCCCCCCAGGTCACCCAGACCCTGGTCTCGCCCCCGCCCCCGCTCCCCGCCGCGGCCGGCGATACCGGCAGCATGCGCCGCGCCGGTGGCGTCGTCGGCGGCGTGCTCTCCGCCGGCGTCGATATCGGCGGCTCTACCCTCCACGTCGTCCAGGTGCGCTCCAGCAAGCGCCGCCAGCCCAGCCTGGTCAATTTCGCCGTCGAGCGCCTCCCCGACGTCCCCACCGAAGAACTCGAATTCGCCCTCGCCCGCACCATGCGCGGCATCCGCCGCAAGATGCGCCCGCAGCTCGTCCACGTCCACCTCAACATCTCCGGCGGCGGCGTGGTCGTCAAGCCCCTCAACCGCCCCGTCGTCGGCGAAAAGGAACTCGCCGAAACCCTCCGCTGGCAGCATCTCGCCAAGGGCCTGCCCTTCTCGCCCGATACCGCCCTGATCCGCTACTGTAACAAGCGGGCGGAGGGCGAAGAGGTCTCCGGTCGCCAGAAAATCTTCGGCTCCGCCGCCGACCCCGACAAGGTCGAAGTCCGCGCTTCCGCGGTCCAGCGCGCCGGCCTCGCCGTCCGCTCGGTCACGCCCGACGTCTTCGCCCTCGAAAACCTCGTCCGCCGCTCCCGCCTGGTCGCGGGCCGGCAGGCCGCCGCCGTCCTGAACGTCGGGCTCGCCTCCACCGTCCTCGCCGTCTACGGCAGCGCCGGCCTCGAATTCTGCCGCGATATCGCCATCGGCGCCAAGGACCTCCTCTCCATCGAGACCCCCGAAGCCGCCGAAGCCACCGCCGACGAGGGCGTCGAACCCGCCGCCAAGCCGGCCCCCGAAAAAAAGAGTGCCAAGCGGTTCGTCTCGGAAATCATGATGTCCCTGGAGTACTTCCACCAGTCGGTGCGCACGATGCGCGTGGAGCAGGTCTACCTCTGCGGCCTCCGCGCCTCCGAAATCCTCGAGTTCCTGGTCGACGATCTCCACGTCGAACTGCTCGATCCCTGGAAGAACATCGAGGTCCCCGAGGAGTTGCGGCGGGACGCGAAGGCGCTGGGACCCTCCCTCGCCGTCGCCGTCGGACTCGCGCTCCAGGAGGAGTCCCGCATCGACTTCCTGCCCTCGCGCGCCCGCCTGCTCAACCACCTCGCCTCCATCGACCGCGTGATGAACATCGTCAGCATCGTGCTCTGCGCCTTCATCATCATGCTGTGGTTGAAGGCGGTGAGCGGCGCGGCGGAACTCCGCTCGAAGACCGCCGAACAGGCCAAGCACCTGGAGACGCTGCAGGACCAGTTGAAGCGCGCCCGCGAGTACGAAGCCCTTGCGCGCCGCCTCAAGCAGATCAAGCGCTTCGCCGAAGACGTCGTTCCCGCGCCGGTCCGCTTCTACGGCATCATGGTCGAGATCGCCAACATCCTGAAGACCGACCCGCTCAAGGACAAGGTGTACCTCGAGAAGGTCGCCTACCACGAGAGCACCCGCCAGGGCTCGAACGCCAGCGGACGCGACGTCATCGAATTCCAGGTGGCGGTCGCGGTCACCAAGTTCGAGGACTTCACCTCGATCCGCGCCGCGCTGCTCAAGGCCCTGGGCGACTCGCCCTTCTTTCTCGAGGCCAACCCCGAGAGTACGGTGGAAGACCCGGGCGTGGGCAAACCGTACCCGCTCAAGCTGACCTGCAAACTCAAGCGCCCCAAGCGCTGACCCGCGGAGAGAGCCGCGTCTTCCGTGCGGCTGTGTTGAACCAGGCCGTCGTTTCGCCGGACTCCTCTCGTCGAGGTGACGTTCATGTTGCGGTTCGTTCCCGTGTGGGCGATCTCCACCACCTCCCTGGCCGTCAAGGTGCTGCTGATCGTCGGTCTTTTTTTTGGCCTCTATCTCCCTGCCGCCCGGGAGCATGCCATCGCCAAGGCCGACTTCGATAAGGTCAGCGGCGACCTGATGCGCAAGAAGGATCTGATCGCGCGCACCATCCCGGGGCTCGAGGCCAAGATGAAGTGGGTCAAGGAACAGGTGGACACGGCCACGCTTCGCCTCCCCGGCACCGAGCGCATCGACGATACCGGCGTCGAAGTCGGCAAGGCGGTCGAGAAGTCCCAGGTCGCCGTGGACGCCCGCACCAATTGGGTCACGACCCGTGAGCCCACCAAGAAAATCCTCATGCTCAGCCGGGAAATGACCGTCTCCGGCGGCTACACCACGATCGCCCGCCTGCTCAAGGAACTGATGGAGCTTCAGTGCGCCATCTCCGTGGATGACCTGTCCATCAGCCCCAAGATCAGCCGCAGCGAAAAGGGACTCCTGGTGGCGCAGATGAAGCTCACGACCTACTTCCAGGAACTCGCCCCCGAGCCCGAGAAGGGACCGTAGGGTCATGATGCAGCGACGGCAGCTCGTCCAGCTTGCGGTGCTCCTGTCCGTGCTCGGGTACTTCCTCTGGAGCGCCTACGCCCAGTGGTACGACAGCCCGGTCCAGAAAGCTCGGCGGGCGCGCGCCGCGGGCGTCGCCGGCGACTCTGCCGAATCGCGTCCCCCGCAGGCCGCGGGCGCGGAGTCGGCGCCGGCCTCCGGACCCCGCCCGCCCTCCCTCGCCGTAGCGCCCCCCGTGCCGGGAGCGGGCGAGTCCGAAGAGTAAGAGATGTAGTTTCGGGCGAGCCAGGAGATCGAAGCCTTGACCGCCATCGCCGTCGATCCGATCACCCTCGCCCAGGAACAGCGCGAGCGGATCGGCTTCCACTCGAATCCGTTCGACATCGTCCACGTGGCGGTACCCACCCCGGTTTCCGGCGGTCCGGCCGGCCCGCCGGGCGACTCCGAGGGCGACGCCGTCCAGGCGCCACCCCATGAGTTCGCGTTGACCGGCCTCTATGTCTCGTGGGCCGGCGACTGCGCGGCCATACTCGATGGCCAGGTAGTGCGCCTCGAGGATCCGGTCGCGGACGGGTGGCGGGTCGCCGCCATCACCGAGGCCGGGATCCGGCTGCGCAAGCCGGGCGCGTTGGAGCGTTTCGTGCCCAAGCTGAATCCGCTCGACACGCGTCCGCGCAACCCCACCGCCGCGCCGCCCGCCGCGCCGCCCGGAGGACCTGCCGGCGACGGGGCGCGGCCGCCCGCGGCCCCGGCCGGGTCATCCGGCCCCCCGCCCGGCCCGGGTGCCGGACCGGGAACGACCCCGCGCGTCGACTGACTTTTTCGTGCTGACCGCACCGGTGTAGGCCTGAAGGGATGGTGCCATGAAACAGAAAAAGCAGCTCGTCATGATTGTCGCGCTCCTGCCGGTGCTCGGGTTTTTCGGGTATGACGCCTGGGTGAAGTACCAAAACAGCCCCGCCCAGCTCGCGAAGAAGTCCGCGCAAGGCGGCGGCGCCGCGGACAAGACCGCGGCGGCGGGCGGTGGCGACGAGGCCGGCGGAGGCGGCGGGGCGTCCGGCAACGGCGCCAAGGGGACCGGCGGCGCCAAGACGCCGCCCGAACCGCGGCCGGCCGCCTCGCGCACTCCCTCGCCCGCGATCCCGATGGCCCCGCCCTCGGTCGCCCCGATATCGCCGATCGACGCGTCCGGCAACGGCGAGGCGGGTGAGAGCGGAGACGAAATCGACTTCGAAGAAATCGACTCCATGATCGGCGGCGCCACCGAGGAGGACGATCCGGTTTCGAAGGCGCAGGACGAGCGCGAGCGTACCAACATGGCGCGGGAGACCGATCCCTTCGTGGTGGTGGAGCTGCCGCACGAAGGAGAAGCGATCATCAAGGAACCGATCAAGGA
>JACRIP010000423.1 GCA_016220045.1 Planctomycetota bacterium | reverse complement strand
GTCGCGGACTACGCATGATTCGCCGGCGCGTTGCGCGCCATCACGATCAGCCGGTCGGCCGCCTGGATCGCCCGGCCCGCCGGAGGATTGAGCACCGCCTCCGCGCAGTGGCGCTCGCCCTCCCGACACGGCCGCGCCACCTGCTCCTCCAGGCCGACCAGGATCATGTCCGCATCGGCTTTCATGCGCCGCGCCGCCTCGACGAAGGTCAATCCCGGCGCCCACGCCGGACACTCCATCACGAAAAACGAATTCCCGCGCTTGCGATCGAGCAGCTCCTCGTGCGCCCGGGCGATCGCCTGATGCACCGCCAGGGTGGACATGATGTGCGCGCCCCACTCGAAGGGCACGACCACGTCTTCCACCCCCGCCATCTTGATGTGCGCCTCGTTGTCCGAGTTCAAAAGCTCGACGCAGCTATGGATGCGCGGGTTGAGCTTCTCGACCATGAGCGCCGTGAGGATCGAGCGGGCGTCGCGGTCCTGTTCGGTGCGCGCCACGGTCTGGTCGGCGAGCAGGACGGCGAGCCGGGCGCGCTCGACGCCCGCGGCCCGGAGGTTGTCCAGACGCGTCGGGTCGCCGCGCAGCAGGAAGATCAGCTCCGGCCGCGACGCGCGCGACCGCACCTGCACGTCCACTTCCGCGATGATCACGATCGGCGTGTCGCCGGTCTCCGACGTCTGGATCTGCTGCAGGAGCAGGAAGCCGGAGGCGTTCCAACCGCACACCACGATGTGATTCTCGAGCATTTCCAGGTCCATGGGGGAAGCCTCCAGGTGGCGGCGCAGCCGTTCCGTTACCAGGGCGGTGACCACGGCATTCATCATCGCGAAGAAGGTCATGCCGGAAAGCACGAGGACCAAGGTAATCACCCGACCTGCCGTCGTGTAGTCCGGCGCGCCGGTCGGCTGCACGGCGGCGAGCGAGAAGAGGGTGAACCAGAGGGCGCCCTCGAAGCCCGACAGATTGCGCGCGAAGGTGTGTTCGACGTGGTAGAGCCCGACCGAGCCGAAGAGCACGACGGCGCTGAGGATCGCGAGGATCAGGACGGCCTGGGTGGAGCCCTCGAACATGGAGGAGGTGATGCGGGTGAAACGCCGGTTGACGATGACGCCGACGCGAAAGAGGCGGACGACGCGGATGAGCCGGAAGAGGCGGAGCGGCAGGGCGCCGACTCCATCGGGCACGGGGATGACGGAGACCAGGTCGAGCCAGTATTCCTGGAAGAACCGTAGGCGGGACGGGGCGACCCAGAAGCGCAGGCCCAGTTCGATCCAGAAGAGCAGGGTGATCCAGTGTCCACCGGCGCGGAAAAGGTCGCGGCTGCCCGGGTCCTCGGAGAGGATCTCGAGGATCAGGGAGAGCACCCAGAAGAGGATGAGGCAGAGGACGGCGAGGTCCGCCCCGGGCCGGGCCAGGAGGCGGCGAACGCGAATGCGCATCGTCAGGGCCCGCTGCGAACGAGGTCGACCACTGTCTGCCCCTTGGCGCAGGCCGGAAGGCCTGCGCCACAAGGCCGCCTACGCGGGCGGCGAGAGCCGAGGCGCCTGTACCTGGCCCACATCTCTCCGCTGAACACCGGCGCCCTACAAGCCCTGATTCTAGCGACGACGCGGGTATTTCAGCACTTCCTGACTGCGGCCACCGTCGTACTCGTACTCGTACTCGTACTCGAACTCCCTGTGCGTTCGAGTACGAGTACGAGTACGAGATACGAGTACGATCGAGAAAACAGGTCGCCCCCGACGGTGTCCAGCAAGCCCAGTTGTGGGTAAGGATCTGCCGAGTCGCCACCCCCGACTGCGCAAGCCCGCGCTACTTCGCGGGCGCGCCGAGTTCGAAGGTCACCTCGGCCGCCGCCTTGGCCTTGACCTCGACCGCCTGGGTGAGCTTGATCGGCTCGCTCCAGACGTAGCGCGTGACGACGCCGTCCTTCTCGTCGGTCTTGGCGACTTGCCAGCCTTCATGCCAGGCGGAGAGCTTGTAGGCGCCGGGCGGGACGTCGGCGAGGGTGAATTTTCCGTCCTCGTCGGTGACCGCGTAGTAGGGATGGGTGACCACCATCACCGTGCCGCTCATCCACACGTGTCCGTTGTCGCAGGAAATCTCGACTCGGCCGGCCTTCTTGAGCTTGAGAATGCCGGGCTTGGACTTGGCGTCGGGCAGGGCGACGTTGCCGTTCGCCGCGCCGGTGAGATGGACGTTGTGGAGCACGTCGTCGCTCGAGCCGACCTCGAGGTCCGCTCCCTTGGGGGCGATCAGGATATGCGGGAGGTACTCGCAGGCCTTCTGGTCGATGCGGAAGGTCGCTCCTGCAGGAAAGCCCTTACCCTGAGCGATTTCCTCGAGGTAGACGACCGTGTCCTTGACCCCCTTGGCGGCGGAGACCTGGAGGCGGGGCGAGACCTTGTCGGCCGCGCCGGGACAGCAGATTTCGGCGTCCTTGGTGACCGGCAGCTTGAGCACCGGGGGGAGGTCGCCGACCCACGTCACGCGCCCCGAAATAGCGCCGCCGTCGGCGACGGCTACCACCTCATAGGCGGCCGGCTGGGCCAGCAGGGCCACGGAGGCGGCGGCGCAGGCGACGAGGGCAAGGAGGGCCGGAGCGCAGCGGGTGAGACCGACGCGAGACATGGCTGTCCCCTTTCACGGAACCGATGGACGGAGGGCGCCGCCGGCGGAGCCGCGACGCGCCGGGGAGAGGGGTCGGTGGCGCGCACGCGGGGCGGACGGCGGACGGAGCATTATCGCGGGGTGGCGTCGCCTTGTCAATCGATGCGCGCCGGGACCGATACGTCGCGCGGCTGACCGCTCGGTCACGCGCCGGCGCGGGCTCTCCCCCGGCGCTGAAGGCAAAAGCACCGGGCGGGCCGCGCGCCCCGGCCGGCCGCCGCCCCGCCTGCGGGCGGGTCCGGCACCCGTCCCGCGCAGGATGCGACCCGCCGGGCGGAGTCCTCGCCCCGAATGCGGCACGTCGCTTGCAATTTCGCGGGCCCACGTGTCGGATGGTGCCGAAGCGGTCAACGGCAGCCCGCCCGGGGGCGAAAAAAGTTGACAGCCCGCGGGGGTCTTCCTACACTATCGCCCCCTCCGCCGCCGTGCGTAGCACCGACCAACGGACGCCGCGCCGGCGCGAGCGGGAATCAGACCCCAGGGGGTTTTGTCCACGCGGCAAGACCACGCTTTTTTTCAGGAGCGAGTGTCATGTTGAACCTCAAGCGCAGTCTGGTCCTCGCCGGGGCCGTCGGGGCCGCCGGCCTGCTGCTGTCGCCCTTCGTCGCGATCGGCGATGACGCGGTCGGCGCCACGATCACCGGCAAGGTGAGCTTCGCGGGCGAGAAACCGAAGAAGGCGCGCATCGACATGTCCGGCGTGCCGGAATGCCACGACCTGCACGGCGACGAGAAGGTGTACGACGAGAAGGTCGTGATCAACGAGAACGGCACGCTCGCGAACGTGTTCGTATACGTCAGCAAGGGCCTGGAGGGCAAGACCTTCGAGGCGCCCAAGGAGCCGGTGGTGCTGAACCAGCAGGGCTGCACCTACAAGCCGCACGTGTTCGGCATCATGGTCGGCCAGCCCCTCGAAGTCCGCAACAGCGATCCGCTGATGCACAACATCCACGCGATTCCGACCAAGAACCAGGAGTTCAACGTCGGCCAGATCAAGGGCGCGAAGCCCAAGATCCAGACCTTCGCCGAGACCGAGGTGATGGTCATGTTCAAGTGCGAAGTACACGGCTGGATGACCGCCTACGCCGGCGTCATGTCGAACCCCTTCTACGCGGTCTCCAACGACCAGGGCGCCTTTGAAATCAAGGGCCTGCCGGCGGGCACGTACGAGATCACGGCATGGCACGAGCTCTACGGTTCGAAGACCGCGAGCGTGACGGTCGGCGACAAGGAATCCAAGGCCGCCGACTTCAGCTTCGAAGCCAAGTAAATCACCTGACCCGAGGGGCGGCTCGCAAGGGCCGCCCCTCGGGCTTTGCACACCTATTGGACGGAACGGAGCGACGATGGCCAGAGCCGCACGCCTCACGGCGCTACTCCTCGGCTGCTTCCTGATCCTGGCGATGGGCGGCGCCGCTGCCTGGGCCACGGACGGGGCCAAGGCGACGCAGGAAAACTGGACCGCCTGGTCCTACATGCCCGAGAACATCAATTTCGCCTACGGACAGAAGACGGACTATCTGTACTTCGTCATCATGGTCCTCGTCGCCTCCATCTTCTTCCTGACCGAAGGGCTGCTGCTCTGGTTCATGTGGAAGTACCGGGCGCGCGCGGGCCACAAGGCGACCTACGTCCACGGCAGCAACACGCTCGAGGTGATCTGGACCGTGATCCCGGCGCTCATCCTGATCTGGTTGGCGTTCGCGCAGCGCGGCACCTGGGCCGAGATCAAGCAGGACTTCCCGGCCGAAAAGGACGCCGTGGTGATCCAGGCTTTCCCCGAGCAGTTCCAGTGGAATTTCCGCTATCCGGGCGCCGATGAGAAATTCGGCACCAAGGACGACATCACCACGGTCAACGTCCTCACGATTCCGGTGGATCGCAAGATCCTGATCAAGATGACCTCGAAGGACGTGATTCACAGCTTCTTCCTGCCGAACCTGCGGGTGAAGCAGGACGTGGTGCCGGGGATGCTGACCAAGGTCTGGTTCGTGGCCAACCGGATTCCGGTGTGGGACCTGAAGAAGCAGCAGATGGTGTTCATCACGGACGCCGAGTTCAAGGCCAAACGCATCGGCTTCGGGTCGACCTGGCGCTGGACGTCCGCCGTCGCGGAGGGTGACACGACCAACCAGCGCAAGCTTTCCTACGAGAAGAACCCGAAGAAGCCGACGGGGACGGTGCTGGCGGGCGGCAAGGTCGAGAAAGAACAGGCCTTCGAGTCGGTGGACTATGTGCTGCACCGCTGCGAGGTCGCCTGCGCCGAGTTGTGCGGGCTGGGCCACACGAAAATGCGCGCGATGCTGAACATCCTGCCGGCGGACCGGTACGCGGCGTGGATTGAAGAGGCCTCGGAAGAGGCGGCCGCGGGCGCCGAGAAGTGGACGACCATCTGGGACAAGTTCCACCCGGACTACAACGCGGACCCCGCCACTGCGGCGGTCGCGCCCCACGGCAAGTAGCCGCCGCCGCCGGCCGGGCCGCGACCTGCCCGACCGGCGCCAGACATAAGGTTTCCGCCCTAGCTCTCGTGCGAACTGTGCCGTTGACGATCCCCAGTCGTTGGAGTCTCGCCAACCTATGATCGAAGCCCACGCCGCAGCCGTCTCCGGGGGCGCCGCCGAACACGCCCACGATGAAGACCACATCCATCCGCCGCCCGCAACCTGGTTCACCAAGTACGTGTGGACCTACGACCACAAGACCATCGGCAAGCAGTACCTGTTCACTGCGATGTTTTTCGGTCTGATCGGCGGCCTGCTCGCCATGCTCATCCGCTGGCAGCTCGCCTACCCCGGTCAGCCGGTGCCCTGGCTCGGGTCGATCGCCAAGGCGATGTTCTTCTTCGACGACAACGGCGCGATCCTCCCCGAAGGCTACAATCAGATGGTCACCATGCACGGGACCATCATGATCTTCTTCGTGGTCATTCCGATCATCGTCGGCGCGATGGGCAACTTCCTCATCCCGCTGCACGTGGGCGCGCGCGATGTCGCCTTCCCCTTCCTGAACGCGCTCTCCTACTGGCTTTACCTGCCCGCGAGCGTCATCATCTTCGCCTCCTTCTTCGTGGACAAGGGCGCGGCCGCGGCCGGCTGGACCTCCTACCCGCCGCTGTCAGCCGTCGCCGAAATGGCGCCCGGCTCGGGGCTGGGACAGACGTTCTGGCTGCTCTCGGTCTTCCTCCTCGGCTTCTCCTCGATCGTCGGCGGCCTGAACTTCCTCACGACCATCATCACGATGCGCGCGCCCGGACTGACCATGTGGCGCCTGCCCCTGGTCACCTGGGCGCAGTTCGTGACCTCGATCTTCCAGACGCTGGCCACGCCCGTGCTCGCCTCGGCGGTCTGCCTGATGCTGGTGGACAAGCTCACCGGCTCCAGCCTCTTCCTGCCCGCGGGCCTGCACCTGACCGGCGACAAGGCGGTCGGCAACTCCGGCGGCGGCTCGGCGCTGATGTGGCAGCACATCTTCTGGTTCTACTCCCACCCCGCCGTCTACATCCTCGTACTGCCGGGGATGGGCGTCGCCTCCGACCTGCTCGCCACGTTTGCGCGCAAGCCGATCTTCGGCTACAAGGTCATGGTCTTCAGCATGTCCGGCATCATCGGCCTCGGCTTCATCGTCTGGGGCCACCACATGTTCGTCTCCGGCATGAACCCGATGGTCGGCACCTCCTTCATGATGGCGACGATGCTCATCGCCCTCCCCTCCGGCGTGAAAGTCTTCAACTGGCTCGCCACGCTCTGGGGCGGCAACATCCGCTTCACCACCCCCATGCTCTGCGCACTCAGCTTCGTGGCCATGTTCATCATCGGCGGCCTCTCCGGCCTCTTCATGGCCGCCACCCCGGTCGATATCTTCATCCACGATACCTACTACGTGGTCGCGCACTTCCACTACGTGGTCTTCGGCGGGACGCTCTTCGCCATGTTCGGCGGCATCTACTTCTGGTTCCCCAAGATGTTCGGCCGCATGTGCAATGAGACCCTCGCCAAGCTCCACTGGGCGGTCACCTTCATCACCTTCAACGCCGTCTTCTTCCCGATGCACATCCTGGGCGAAGGCGGCCACATGCGCCGCATCGCCGACCCGACCAACTACGACTTCCTGCTGCCGCTCCAGCCGATGAACGTGTTCATCTCGATCAGCGCCTTCGTGCTCGGCGCCGGGCAGTTCATCTTCCTGGGGAACTTCTTCTACAGCATGTTCTTCGGTCCGAAGGCGGACCCGAATCCGTGGCAGTCGAACACGCTGGAGTGGACCACGCCCTCGCCGATCCCGTACTATAACTACGAGAAGATCCCGACAGTGTACCGCGGCCCGTACGAGTACAGCACCACGGTGGCCGAGGGCCAGGCCGATTGGTTGGCGCAGAGCACGCCGGGAGCCGACCCGGCCGAACACCACTAGGCGTGAAGTGCGCGGATTGAAGCGGCCGCCGCGGGGCCCGGAGGGTCCTTCGATTGGGTGATTTGGTGATCGGGTGATTGGGTGATTGACTCCCGATCGCCCGCACTCACCGGGACCGGATCGAGACTCTCGGTCTCAATCGCCCATCGCCCAATCGCCCAATCGCCCAAACCCCGAAACCCCGAAACCCCCAAACCCGCAGCCGAACCTCGCAGTTTCCTTCTTCTCATCCGACTGTTGCGACATGAACACCGGTTCAACCCTCCTTGAACCTCCGCCTGCCGCCGCCGCCGACTGCACCCCGCCGACCCTCGGCGCGGGAGCTCACGCGGGCGTCGGGGCCCACCGCCTCGCCCTCATCACCCTGGCGGCGACGATCGTGTTGCTCGCGGCCGGCGGCCTGGTCACCAGCACCAACTCCGGCGATGCCGTGCCGGACTGGTGGTTCGCTCCCCTGTCCTACGGCACGCTCTTCCCCGCGGGCGCGGCGCAGGTCTGGATCGAACACGGCCACCGGATCGCGGCCAGCGCGGTCGGACTCTTGACCTTGTGCCTCGCCGCCTGGCTGGGCCGCAACGAACCGCGCCGCTGGGTGCGCAACCTCGGCGTCTGGGCGCTCGCGGGCGTCGTCGCACAGGGCATCCTGGGCGGCATCCGCGTGCTCTTGATCCTGCCGCCCCAGGCGGTCGCGATCGTCCATGCATGCCTCGCGCAGGCCTTCTTCTGCCTCATCGTGGCCATCGCCCTTTTCACGTCGCGGGCGTGGCGCGCGGGCGACGCGACGGCGGGAACGCCGACGGACGCCGCGGGCCTGCGCCGCTTCGCCCAGGGAACCACCGTACTCCTCTTCCTGCAGCTCGTGGCGGGCGCGGTGATGCGCCACACGGGCGCCGGGCTCCTGGTGCACATCGGCGGGGCGCTGGCGGTCATGATCGCGGTGTCGATCCTGGCGGGCCGCGTGATCCGCGAGCATGCGGCCGACTCGCGCCTGCTCGGGCTCGGCCAGGCGCTCGGGTTCGTGCTGATGATTCAGCTCGGCCTGGGGGTCGGGTCCTTCGCTTTCGTAACCGGCGGCGGGCGCCACGCGCTCGAGGAGCCGCTGCTCTCGCTTGTGACCATTACCGCCCACCTGGTCGTGGGCGCGCTGCTCCTGGCCGGGACGCTGGCCCTGACGCTCTGGACCTGGCGCCCGCGCCTGCTCGCGGCGGAGTCCGCTCTCTCCCCCCTGGCGCCGGCAACGGCGGGAGGCGTGCGATGAGCGAAGCCCTGCTCGAGGCCCTCCCGGTCCCCGCCGCCGCCGCCGCCGCGACGCCGCGGCCCGTCGCCGTCCCGACGCTGGACGCGCCGGCGACCGCGCGGCGCGAGTCGGCCTCCCGCGACTACCTTACGCTCACCAAGCCCGGCATTTCGGTCTACGTGCTCGCGACCACCTGCGTGAGCTATTACTGCGCCTCGCCGGAGGGGCTGGCGGGGGCGCCGCTGGCGCACGCGCTCCTGGGCACGGCCCTCGGCGCGGGCGGCGCGAACGCCCTCAACATGTACCTGGAGCGGGACGCCGATGCGCGCATGCAGCGCACCCGCCGCCGCCCGCTCCCGGCCGGCCGCCTCGCTCCCGCCGCCGCCCTGGCCTTCGGCCTCGCCCTCTGCGTGGGCGGCGACCTCTACCTGGCCGCTACGGTGAATACCCTGACCGCGCTCCTGTGCCTGGCGAGCCAGGCCTCGTACCTCCTGGCCTACACGCCGCTCAAGCGCCGCACCACGCTCAACACCGTGATCGGCGCGGTGCCGGGCGCGATCCCGGCGCTCATGGGCTGGTCGGCGGCGACCGGCGACCTCCCGCGCGGCGCCTGGTGCCTCTTCGCCATCCTGGTGCTCTGGCAACTCCCGCACTTCCTGGCGATCGCCTGGCGCTACCGCGCGGACTACGCGCGTGGCGGGTTCGCGATGCTGCCGATCGTCGATCCGGACGGGGCCATGACCGGGCGCCAGGTCCTGCTGCAAAGCCAGGCCCTGCTCCTGGCCAGCCTCGCCCCCGCGCTCATCGGCCTCGCCGGACCGTCGTACTTCGCGGGCGCCCTCGCGCTCGGCGTCGGCTTTCTCGGCTTCGGACTCGCCTTCGCGCTCCTGCGCTCGGAAGCGCGCGCGCGCCGGCTCTTCCTCGCATCCATCGTCTACCTGCCCGCCCTCCTGGCCCTGCTGGCGGTCGACAAGGTTGCCGCACTCTCGTAAGCAACGGAGATCGGAATGGAGAACGTCGCTGCCCTGCCCCATCCCGGCGTGAGTCTGCAACACGCCCGCGCCAAGTTCGGGATGTGGCTCTTCCTCGGCTCGGAAGTCATGTTCTTCGCGGGCTTCATCGGCGCGTACATCGTGTTGCGCTCGGCGAACCCCGGCTTGTTCGAGCGCGAGTTCGCGCAGCTCAGCCGGCCGCTGGCGGCGATCAACACGATGTTCCTGATCGCGAGTTCGCTGACCATGGCGCTTGCGGTCTACTCCTCGCAGCACGGCCAGCGCGAGAAGGTCGGGAATTTCCTGATGGCGACGATCATGCTCGCCTGCGGCTTCATGGTCATCAAGACCATCGAGTACACGACCAAGTTCAGCCACGGGATCTTCCCGAGCACGAGCGTGCCCTTCGCGATCTACTACACGCTGACCGGCTTCCATGCGTTGCACGTGTTCGCGGGCATCCTCGCGCTGCTCGTGCTGTGGGGCCGCGCCCAGGCGCCCGCGTCGGCGACCGCCATGGCGGGGGCCTGCGAGCTGGTCGGCCTGTATTGGCACCTGGTGGACCTGATCTGGATCTTCCTCTTCCCGCTGCTTTACCTCCTGAAGTTCCCCTAGCACCCGCTTCCCGCCGCACTCGCGAAGGAGCTCTTTGCATGGCCGGTTCCGCGGATCACAGCAAGCTGTACTGGGGCGTATTCTGGGCGCTCGCGGCGCTGACGGTACTGACGGTCGGGGCCTCGTACCTGGACCTCGGCCACTCGACCAATCTCTGGGTGGGCATCCTGATCGCCGTCACCAAGGCGTCGCTGGTGGCCACGATCTTCATGCACCTGAAGTACGAGGGCAAGCTGACCCGCGGGGTGGCCGCCTTCCCGATCTGCCTGTTCGTTCTGCTGTCGACGGTGCTGGTCGTGGACATCTCGAACAACTGGATCAGCCAGTTCGGCAACAAAGGCGCGTGGTCGCAGCCCGGCATGCAGACGTCGGGCGGCCATGCGGCAGGCGGGGGGGGCGGGGAGCACCACTAAGGGCCGTTGCCCTGGGCAACAGGCCGGCCGAGCCGGGGCGGACACAGGGGTCCGCCCCTACGCCGGGCCACGGTTCCTGGTAGGGGCGGACCCCTGTGTCCGCCCTGGGGTGTGGCTTCTTGGACGGCCATTGCCGGCGTAGCGCAGGTCCTCAGCGCCGCGCCGGCGGCAGGCACTGGTCGAGCCAGTCGCTGAAGCCGGACGCCTCGGGGTTGATCTCGTCGGGCGTCGAGGCCGAGAGACCGACGGAGACGATGGCGGGCGGCAGGCCGGCGCGGTAGTCGAGGGCATAGACGATGAAGCCCTCGTTCCCGATGCCGAGCAGGCCGCCGAACCACCGGAACGGCGGCAGCGTGCGGTTGAGGCCGAGCAACTCGTCGGCGTGCCAGAGGCCGCGCCAGGCGACGCCCCCGGTGCTGCGCCCGGCCGCGATCAGGTATTGCATGTAGTCGGGTGGGAAGGGAACGCGGAACGACTGTTCGATGGCTTCGACCTGCTCCCGGGCGACCGGAGGACCGGGCTTCCAGCCGGCCGCCGCGAGGCGACGGAAGAGCGCTGCGAGGGCCGGGTCGGACGCCGCTCCAGAGTCTGTGCCCATCCGTGCTCCCAGGATCTGCTTGTACTTTTTCGCCCTGCGGGGCATGATAGCAGGCCATGATGGACCCGTCAACCAGCCCCCCGCTCCCTTCCCCGCCCGCGGCGCCCGCTGCCACGTCCGCGCCGGCTGCCGGCGCAGGCGCTTCCGCCCCGCTGCCCACGCCCTCCTCCTCCCCGGTCCCGCCCCTCGCGGCGGAGGCGCCGGCGGTCGAAGTCTCCGGGCTGACGCGCACCTACGGCGACCGCACGGCGCTGGCGGGTCTTGACCTGTCGGTGCGGCGCGGCGAGATCTTCGGCCTGCTTGGTCCCAACGGCGGGGGCAAGACCACGCTCTTCCGCATCCTGAGCACGCTGCTCAGCCCGACCTCGGGCTCGGCGCGCGTCCTGGGACTCGCGGTCGACAGCGCAGGGCGCGAGATCCGCAAGCGCATCGGCGTGGTCTTTCAGTCGCCGAGCCTCGACAAGAAGCTGAAGGTCGTGGAAAACCTGCGCCACCAGGGGCGGCTGTACGGACTGCGCGGCGCGGACCTGGAGAAACGGATCGCCGACCTGCTGGCGCGCTTCCGGGTGACCGACCGCGCCGGGGAGATCGTGGAGAAGCTGTCGGGCGGGCTGGCGCGGCGCGTGGATATCGCTCGTGGTCTCCTGCATTCACCGGAGCTGCTGCTCCTCGACGAACCGACGACCGGGCTCGACCCGGGCGCGCGCATCGACCTGTGGGAGCACCTGCGCGACCTCAAGGCGAAGCAGGGGATCACGCTCCTGGTGACCACGCACCTGATGGACGACGCGGAGAAGTGCGATCGGCTGGCGATCATCGACCGGGGCCGCGTAGTCGCGGTGGGGGCGCCGCACGAGTTGCGCTCGCGCATCGGCGGCGACATCATCACGGTCGGCGGGCCGGCGCCGGAGACGCTGCGCGACCGCATCCGCGAGAAGTTCGGCGGCGAACCCACGCTCCTGGACGGCCAGATCCGCATGGAGCGCAAGGACGGCGCCCGCTTCGTCCCCGAGCTGATCGAAGCCTTCTCCGGCGCCATCGACACGGTGACCGTGGGCAAGCCGACGCTGGAAGACGT
>JACRIP010000413.1 GCA_016220045.1 Planctomycetota bacterium | reverse complement strand
GGCCGCCTGCGTCGGCCCCTGCGCCGTCGCCGCCGGCCGCGCCGCGCCGCTCGCCCTGCGCTCCGCCATCGCGGCGTCCGCCGGCGCATCCGGCGCCGCTTGCATCGTCGCCCTCGGCGCCGCCGCCTCCACCTTTCTCGCCCTCCTCGCCGGCCTCCCCGCGCTCGGATTGGTCCCGCTCGCCATCATGGCGATCGCGCTCGTCGGCGCCGCGCGCACCGCCCTCACGCCGCACCGCGTGCCCCTCGGCATCAAAACGCTGCTCGTGCTGGCCCTCGCCGGCGTGCCCGACCTCGACCACCACCACCTCGGCTTCGCCGTCGGCGGCCGCCCGCACCCGCCGCGCGGCACGGTCTGGCTGCCCGACCTGATCGCCGGCGGCGGCGCGTGCGAGATCTTGGGCGAACGCTGGACCCGGCACCGCTTCCTGCAGACCGCGCGCATCCCGGCCGGCGCCGCCGAAGTCGGTCTGGCCAACGGCGCCGTTTCCTACGTCACCCTCGCCGCGCCGAGCTGGCCCGCGGTCGGCGCGCTCGCCGCCGCCGTGCTGCCGGAGCTTGAGCCCGGCGCGCACGTCGGCCTCGCCGGGCCCTGGCGCCTGCGCAGCACCCAAGTCGGCCCGCCGGCCGCGACCAACGGCTCGGGAAGCTCCGCGGCGCAGCCCGGCGTGCTCGCCTTCTGGAGCCCGGCGCTCCAGGCGCTCCCCGCGCTGCCGCTGCCCGGCCGCCGCACCCTCGACGACGAGCACTCGCCGCTCCAGGTCGTCCTCTCCCCCGACGTCACGACCGCCCTGCCGGCGCCGACGACCCTCTATGTATCGCCGGAGTGGCTGCGCACCGCGGAGGCGATCGACTCCCTGGCGGAGCGGGTGAGCGCCACCGGCCTCGTCGCCCTGATCGGCGCCGGCCTGACCGATCCGGAAGGCCGCCTCGCGCGGCGCCACCTCTGGACCCTGCGCCGTCCGGGCCTGCGCGCCGAGGGCTGGGTGCGCTCCTACGGGATTGCCCCGAATCCCGACCCGGCCACGCCCCCCGCCCTTCCCGTCGCCTCCGCCCACCTCGTCGTCGCGCGGCTCGCGCCCGCGGACCCGGCGCTTCCGGAGTCGGCCGTCCGCGCGCTCGCGGCGATGGGCTTCGCCCGCATCGAAGAGGAAAGGCCCGGCGGCTTCGCACCGGCGACCGACGACGCGCCTTTCCCGGCGCTCGACCTGCCCGGCCCGACCGGACGCGCCGCGGTCGGCGCCGCCGCCCCGGCGCTCGGGCTCGCCGTCCTCCTCCTCGCCGCCCTCCTCGCGCGCGCCGTGCGCGCCCGCGCCTTCGCCGACCTGCCCGCCGGCGCGTTCGTGCTCGCGGCGCTGCCTCCGGCACTCACCGGAGCCGCGATCGCGACCCTCGCCCACGCCGAAATCTACCGCCTGATGCGCGGGTTCGACGAGCCCCTCGATGCCATGCTGCTCGGCCCGCCGCTGGTCGCCGTCGTCCTCCTGCTCGGCATCGCGCTCCAGCACCGCCGCCCGCGCTTCCAGGCGATCTGCGCCTTCCTCGCCGCCGGGCTGGATGCGACCGGCGTCGTCCCGCGCGAAAACGCGCCGGCGCTCCTCCTGCTCCTGCCCGCGCTCGGCGTCACCGGGCGCGTCCTCCCCGCGCTCTTCGGGCGCGCGCCGTCGCAGCAGTGCGCCGCCTGGGTGCTGGGCGCGGCCGGCTTCACGGCCGGACTCTGGGCCGCCGCCTTCCTCCCGGTGCTCGCGGGCTTCCGCGCGTACGACCGCTTCGCCGTCGGACTCTTCGCGGCCGCGGCGATCGCCACCGGCGTGTGGTGGCGCGGCGTGCGCGTCGCCACGGCGCTCGCGCGCGCCCGTGCCGTCAAATGACCGAGGGCCGGACCTTGCGGCCCGGCCCTCGGGAATCTACCTGGTTCTCGGCGGGACTACTTCTCGATTTCGGCGGAGTTCTTGATCACGCGGCCGACCAGGCCGTACTCCTGGGCGCGCACCGCCTCGAGCCAGAAATCGCGGTCCGCGTCCTTGGCGATCTGGTCCAGCGGCCGACCGGTCTCGTCGCTCACGATCTGGTTGTAGCGCTCCTTGAGCTTCAGGATTTCGTTGGCGTTGATCTCGATGTCGGACGCCTGCCCCATGATCGTCGTGGAGGGCTGGTGCAGCAGGAAGCGCGAATTCGGCAGCGAGTAGCGGCGCTCCTTCGGCGCGGCGAGCAGGATCATCACCGCGGCGCTGGCGCACAGGCCGTTGACGACGCAGCGCACCGGGCAGCGCAGGTAGTGCAGCATGTCGTGGATCGCGAAGCCAGAGTCCGCGCTGCCGCCGGGCGAATTGATGATCACGGTGATCGGGGCCTTGGCGTCTTCTTCCTGCATGACCAGGGCGAGGGCGGCCATGCGACGGAAAAGCTTGTCGGTGACGACTTCAGCGGCCATGATGACGCGGGCCTTGAGCAGGCGGCGCTCGAACGACATGCCCTTTTCCTTGTCGCCGCCGTCCTCTTCGTCTTTTTCGGCATAGGTGACGGCGCTGGTCGGGGCGAAACGGGTCGAATCCATGTAGGTGCGCTCCAAGGTCGTTACCCAGGTTCGGGTGCGGGATCCAGTAAGGGGGCGGGATTTTAGCAGCGGGGCGGCGGCGAGTCAACAATCGGAGAGACGCAATGCGGTGTGCAGTCCTGGGCGCGGGGCTGATGGGACGGGCGGCGGTCTGGGACCTGGCGCGATCGCCGGGGGTCGAGCGGGTGCTGGTCGCGGACGCGGACGGCGCGCGCGCGCGCGCGGTGGCGCAGGCGGCGGGGGCCGGGCGCGCGGTCGCGGCCACGCTCGACGTGCGCAAGCCGGCGGCGGCCACGCGGCTCCTGCGCGGCTGGGACGTCGCGATTTCCGCGGTCCCCTACCTCTTCAACCTCGGCCTGGCGCGCGCCGCGCTCGCCGCGGGGGCGCACTTTTGCGACCTCGGCGGCAACGACGCCATCGTCGCCGCGGAGCTGGCGCTCGATCGCGAGGCGCGGCGAAGGGGCCTGTCGCTGGTCCCCGACTGCGGGCTCGCGCCCGGCATGGTCGCGCTGGTCGTGACCGCGGGCATGGCGCGGCTCGACCGCACGCGCTCGGTGCGCATTCGGGTCGGTGGTTTACCGCAGAAGCCGCGCGGACCGCTCGACTACCAGCTGGTCTTCTCGGTGCATGGCCTGATCAACGAATACGTCGAGCCGGTGCGCACGCTGCGCGGCGGCAAGCTGGTCGTGGTGCCGCCGCTGACCGAGGTCGAGGCGCTGACCTTTCCGCCGCCCTTCGGCAAGTTGGAGGCCTTCTACACCTCAGGAGGGACCTCGACGCTGCCGGAGTCGCTGCGCGGGCGGGTGCGCGACCTCGATTACAAGACGATCCGCTATCCCGGGCATTGTGCGAAGGTCCGGGTGCTGCTGGACCTGGGGCTGACGAGTTGGGACGAGATCGAGGTGGAAGGCAAGCTGGTTTCGCCGCGCGGCCTACTGTCGGCGCTCCTGATGAAGGTGCTGCCGAGCGGGGAGCCGGACGCGGTGCTGATGCGCACGGTGCTGGAGGGCGTGAAGGACGGGCGCGGGCGGCGGGTGGAGTACGAGATGATCGATCTGGCGGACCGGAAGACCGGGCTGACGGCGATGATGCGGACGACGGCCTTTCCGATTTCGGTGGTGGCGCAGATGCTGGCGTCGGGCCGGGTGACGGCGCGCGGGGCGCTGCCGCAGGAGGCGTGTCTGCCGGCGGAGGAGTTCCTGGGCGAGCTGGCGCGGCGCGGGATCGAGATCCGGCGGCGCGAGCGCGCGCTGGGGTAGGCACGGGCGAAACCGGAGCACGGCAGGAGGGCCGGCGATGCCGGAGTTGTGGGTGAACGAGAAGGGCCGGGCGCGGCGCGTCAAGCTGACCGAGGACGCGCTGACGATCGGGCGGGACCGCACCTGCGGGGTGGTGCTGGTGGACGAGAAGTCGTCGCGCCGGCACTGTCGGCTGGTGAAGAAGCGTGAGGCCTGGCATCTGCAGGAATTGGACAGCAAGAACGGGACGTGGGTGAACGGGCTGCGGGTGGCGACGGACCGGCCGCTGGCGAACGGCGACGTGATCATGATCGGGCATGCGCGGCTGGTGTTTCGGGAGCGCATGGGGGGCGCGGCGCTGGCGCTGTGGATCGGGACGCATCCGGCGCTGTGGCGCGGGGTGGCGTACCTGGTGATGACGGCGTGCGTCGCGGTGATCGGCTGGGGGATTTACCGGGGGATCGGGGCATTGCGGGAGCAAACGAGCGCCGTGCGCGGGGCGGGGGAACTGGGCGAGAGCGGGAAGTGAGGGCGGTGCGGATTGTCGCATTGTCTCATTGTCGCACTGTCTCATTGATTCCCCGTAGCCATCGGGCGTGCCGAGGCGGACAGGATTCGGCTGAGGTGCGCCTCCCCACGCCTCCGCTCATCCGGCCGTCAATGAGACAGTGAGACAGTGTGACAATGAGACAATCCGACGAGCCGTCCACTCCGCCGCCTCCCCGCTCCCTACCCGCCCGCCACCGCCCTAGTGGCATTGCTTGCAGTCTCCCACCATCCCGCCCTTCATCTGCTGCATCGTGAAGTAGGGCTCCAGGCTCCACTTCCCGTCGCGCAGGTGGCAGGCCTCGCAGGCGTGCGCGCGCGAGAGGTGCTGCTGCTGGT
>JACRIP010000418.1 GCA_016220045.1 Planctomycetota bacterium | reverse complement strand
GGCCGGCCTGGCGCGTCGGCTGTTCGTGCCGGCGGAAGGCGTCGGCGAAGCGCCGGGTCGCGTCGATGTATGCCCGGCCGTATTCCTTGGACGCGCAGACGTCCGTCCCCTCGTGGAACTCGTTCCAGGTCTCGACCACGGCGATCTCCGCGTCGGAGAGGAGGGCGACGCGGCAGGCGCGCTCGTAGAAGCGCCCGTCCTCGCGGTCGCGCACCGGGGTCGAGCGGCCGGGCACGGCGGAGTCGTTGTACCCCGGTCCGATCGCGGCGATGCGACCGTCGAGCCGCGGACCGGCGAGGGCCGCGCCCCACTGGTAGCGCGCGTCGAGGACCGCGCCGCCGGCGCGCCGCTCCCAGCCGCGGTCCCCGATCACGAACGGCTCCCGCCCCGCGCAGTCGCGCGCGAGCCCCGCCCGCAGCTCCGCGAACGCGCGCGCGTCCACCGCCCGCGGCCAGTGCGACGAGTAGAGCCAGACGAGCGGGCGCCCGTCCAGGAGCGCCCAGTCCTCCGGCGGGACCAGCGAGAAGAAGTCGCGTACCGTGCGGCAGAACTGGATGCGGCCGGCCTCCGCCGTCAGGTCCACCCGGTCGAGCGTCGTCGTGTCGTAGAAGAGCCCGATGCGCGGCGGCCGTTTCCCCTCCGTGAGCAGCGCCTGCCGGGCCGCGACCAGGGCGCGCAACCCGATGCAGTTCCAATCGTCGGAGCGCCCCGGCACGCCCCAGAAGACCGGCAGGAGGACGTCGATGCCGGCGTCGATCATGTCGAGCAGTTGCGCGCGGTGCCACAGCGGGTCCTGGTAGGAGAAGCCGTCGAGCGTCGGCGGGTGGTCCTGGAGGGCGTCGCTCCCATCGGCATCGAGGAGGTGGGCCGAAGAGACGACGTCGTACCAGTAGAAGTAGTAGGTGGCGACGAACCGTTCGCCGGTCTTGAAGGAGGCGGGGAGTCGGGCGGCGTCGGCGAGGGGCAGGTAGGGGCCGGGCGGCGCCGCGGCCGGGTCCGGCTGCGCGGCGACGCGGGCCGCGCCCAGCAGCGTACAGGCGCCGAGGGCCAGGATCGGCGCGGTGCCGCGCATGGGGTACTCCTGGAAATTCCGTAGGCCGGACCTGCGGTCGCGGCGCGCTTCTCAGCCCCGCGGCGAGTCGGTTTTCAGGCTGATACCGGCCGCTGCCAGGCCGGCGCTCCACTTCCCGTACCGGGTCTTCACGGCTTGGATCAGGCCGCTGTCCTCGTGGCGGACGACGTTCACGACGAGGCTCTTGCCCGCCTTTCGTCGCTCCCGCAGCGCGGCCAGGACCCGCTCCTCGGTCCAGAGGCGGATCGCCCGGTGCGCGTCGGGATCCAGCCCGGCCTCCTGGAACGCGACCCGCCATCCTCCCTTGAAGAACCTGCTGACGGCATGGTGCAGGGCGGGCCGGCGCGCGATCACGTCCCCGCGGATCAGCGAATGCCCGGCCGCGTGCTCGTCCTGGATCGCCTGCAGGGTGTTCTCCCGAGTGCACCTGGTCCGCTCCTTGACGTAGTGCTCGCGCCAGTCGACCCAGACCGCCTTCAGGGCGGCCTGCCACCCGCCGCAGTAGGTCCATGAGGCGGAGTAGAGCTGGACGTTGGTCTTCTCCAGGTTCTTCGGCGAGAGGTCGTGTCCCGCGGCCTGGAGCTGCGCGATCTCGGCGAGGACGCGTTCCCGCGACCAGGACCCGTGCGGCTCGATGCGGCGCACGGAGGCGGGATCGACGCCGGCGGCCGTGAGTGCCGCGTCCCAGGAGCGGAAGTGGTTGACGGCCGCGATCAGCAGGCTCTTGCCCTTGAGGTCGGTGGCCGAGAGCGAGGTGCCGGCGCGGGCCATCCGGCGGATCGTCTCCAGCACGCGCGCGTCGGTCCAGGAACGCTTGCCCCAGCCCATCGCGACGGCGTTCCGGCTGCGCTGGTAGCACAGCGCCTCGGAAACGATGCGTCGCTCGTTGAACTCCCGCTTGTAGGCGTCGGGAGCGACGTGATGCGTGCGGATCAGATGGAGGGTCAGCGACCCGAAGAACCGTCCGCAGATCTTGCACTGGATGCGGTCGTTGAGGTCCACGATGCCTCCGTCGTTCGTTGTGCAGCCCGGCGGATCAACCCCTGTGCGAGCCCCCATGGACTCCGCCGACCCGCCGGGTCCGCGACCAACCGCACGCCCGGCAGAGCAGCCGTTCGGCGCCAGGATGCAGGAGCCCCCACACGAAGAGCCCGATGGCCGGGATCATCCCCAGGAGCGGTCGGACCGGAATCTCCAGCGCGCGTTCGAGCCGGTCTTGCGTCACGTCCGGTTCGCGGACCGCGGCCAGCGCGCGCCATTCGAAGGCGGTGAACGACGCCCTCATCGAGAGTGCCGTTGCCACGATTCCTGTGCCGATCAGCAGCCGGCCGAATCCCGACCTTACGCGCCGCCGCTCGACGGCGGATTGGCCGCACGCTGGGCATGCCGTCTCGGGTTGCGCGGCGGGCGCTTCCTCGTCAGTGAAGGCCATCAGGTGGATTCCCTTGCACAGGAAACGGTCACGGAAGCGAGGTGCGCGGGAGAACGCCGGGGGCGAGGCGGGCTCACGCGACGCCGGAGCCCTCCTGCGGCAGCGCCAGCAGCCAGGCATCCGATTCGCGGTCGTGTTTGAGGAGGTACCTGTGCCCATCCGGCCCGAGGACCTTGAAGTAGTCGGCCATCGGCTGCTCCGGGTGCTGGTCCCGCTGGTACCACCGATCGACCACGGCCTGGACCTCGACCCACGCGCCCTTCCACAGGAAGCTGCGGGGCGACTCGTCGGCCTGGTACCCGGCGTAGCACCGGACCTGCGTGGGAAACAGTTCCATCCTACTCAACTGATCAGCAGCAGCCGCGGCGGCCGGCCGGGAACGGTGGCGGGGGCGCGGTGAATGCACGGCGGAACCGGATTGCCGGGATACTCCACCGCGATGCGCCAGAGGTTGCCCACGCCGAAGGAAAACGGCCGCGCCTGCGGGACCGGGACGTAGTGCAGGTCGTAGCAGTTCTCGCTCAGGTACTCGCGGAAGTCGGCGTTGTCTTCCCCGCCGAACAGCCGGAGAAGTTCGGCGCGGGTCTCGGGGACGTCGACGCGCCGTTGCGCCTGGTCGTTGCGCAAGCCCTCGCTCGGGGGTCCGCTGTAGGTGCACAGCCAGGTATCGGTGGCCGCCGTGGCGCTATCGACGTGGAAGGAGTATACATCGGTGGGCACCGGTCCGGGATGCTCTTCGCGAGCGTAGCCCTGGACGCACTCGAGGACCGGGGAAAGGCCCTGGTCGCGGAGCAGCCGCTGGTCTTCGAGGAGCAGGTCGACAGCGGCCTTGCCCGCGGCGCTCACGGAGAGGGTCTTGAGTCGTTCCTCATCCAGCGTGGTGATCCCCTGGCCGACGGCCAGGAGTTCCACGACCTCGCCGAAATCGCCGTGCAGCGCACGCTGCCAACAGAGGGCGTTGACGCCGCCCGTGAGAGGTGTGGTGAGCAGTTCCTGGAAACTCCGCACCCGCCGGATGCGGGGGTAGTCGGAGGGCAGGTTGAACGGAGCCATCGGCGCTGCAAAAAAAAGTGGGGGGAGGGGGGGGGCTCGCAAGGCTGCGCAATCACCACAACTTCCTGCTGGACACCGGCCCTCGCCGCCGTAGCGACTGCTGCGCTGAGGGAAGAGGGGCGGCTCGGGGGTAGGGGCGACCCTGGTGGTCGCCCTGATGGACCGGATCTCGCCGCATTCGGGGCGGGCACAAGGCCCGCCCCTACGACGAATGCTTGGGGTGTACGGTATCCAGCAGACGGACTTGTGGTTAATGATCAGCTCGCAAGGGTGGCCGCACACGTGCGACGGCGAAAGGCCCTGGGAGCGCGGGCGTCCTCGCCTGCGCGCCCCGTGCGGCCGGGAGGGCGCGAGCCGTTTGATATGGCGCGACGGGACGCCGGGACCCGCGACACGGACCTCGTGGCTTCTACGTCCTCAGCTCACCGTTCCGATGATCTCGTCCACTTTCGCAACGTAGTCGAACGACCTCTCTGCATACTTCTCCTGGTACGGCGAGAGGAACGCATCGCGAAGGAATCTCAGGCTGAACTCATCGCTCCACATGCCCCGGGGCACATTGTGGAATGCGTCGGCAAGGTCGGCTGCCTGTTGCGCCTGGCCGGTCCAGCCAAGCATCCGGATTTCGAGGAATGCGTCCCCCATCATTGCACACAGTTTCTCGCGTTGCTCGTCGGTCGGGAGTCGTGCGTCTGCGTGCATCTCGGTCCTCCTCTCTGCGATCACGCCCCGCGTCGAGAGACGCCATGGCCCGTCTCTCACGCCCCTCTCGCGGGCGTCGCGTGCGGCCGGGAGGGGCTGGTCTTCTGCGACCCGACCCCGGCTGGCCGCGCCAATCCGCGTCGCCCGGCAAGGTCGGCACCCGGACGACACCACGCGATATCACACTGCAGGAGGCCCCGTCAAGATCGGTCCGCGTGGCGCAACTCACGCCGGCAGCGTAGAGCCGAGCAGGGTGGTTGTCGAAGTTTCCATGCCGTCCCCCTCCCGCGCCGCCGCCCCCCGCCCGCCCGCCCCCGCTACTCCGCCGCGCGCCGCGCCGCCTCCGCCGTGAGGTCCGGCAGGGCGACCTCGCCCGGGCGCACCGCCCGCGCGCCGTCCCCGTCTTCGCCCACGATCACCACCGCGCCGACCTCCGCCACCAGGACCCGCCCCGCCGCGCGCGCCGCCGGCGCCACCGCACGGACGAACCGCAGGTTCGCCTTCTCCACGAGAATCCCGGATTCCGGTTCGTTGCGCCCGAGCCGGCGCCGCGCGATCTCCTGGTACTCGGGAATACGCCCGAACACGGCGGCGGCATTCACCACCGACGGCCGCGCGAACTCGCGCACGTCGCCGTAGTACACCGCCCGCGCATCCCGGACCTCCGCGCGTCCGCCGCCGCCACGCGCCCCGCCGTCGGCCCGCACGCCCGCGAGCGGCAGCAGAACCAGCCCCAGCCCGAAGACCACCACCGCAAATCGGCGCATCGCGCACCTCCCATCGGTATCGATCGCTCTCACGTACGCCGATCTGATGCACGAAACCCGCGGAATCACGCAGAATTTTTCGTAGCTTCCGCCCCCCCTTCGTCCGCTCGCCCGAAACTTCTCGCTCCCCGCCGGTTACGGCGGCCCCCCGGGCCCGGGTTTCCAGGGTGCATGTCGGTAGTTGCAGGCCCGGTCGCTGCCCCAGAGGCTCGCGAGAAGACGGGAACACGAAGGGCCACGAGGGACCACGAATGGAGGCTGCGGCCGACGAGCGATCGCGAGCCGAGTCGTCACTTGGTGGTCCTTCGTGGCACTTCGTGTTCCCGTTCTCCATTCGTGGCGCTTTCGCATCACTCGCAGATACGGACATGCACCCGGGTTTCCATTGCAGCGCGGACCGCCGATGCGCTAGACTGATCGCGCCTTCCTTCCGGAACCGGAAGGGATCGTCCAGCCAGACAGTGGAGGTCGCCATGCGCATCCGATGGATTCTGCCCCTGGCCCTGGCGGGCTGCGCGGCGTGGGCGCTCGCGGACGGCGGCGGCGCCGCCACCCCGGCGCACGCGCAGGAAACGAAAGCCGAGCGCGCCCCGCAGCCGCCCGCCGCGCCGGCGCCGGACGCGGACCCGCAGGCGTTGCAGGCCGACGGCTGGGAAGCCCATCCCCTCACCTTCGCGCCGGCGACGCGCGAACCCTTCCCCTTCCACACCCCGCTGGCGGGCACGTGGGCCGACCTCGCGCCCGGCAGCCCGCTGCCGATCGGCGACGGCGTGGCCACGGGATCGGAGAAAAACTACCTGAGCCTCGACCTTGACGGGGACGGAAAGCCGGAGACCGTGCTCCGCTCGATCGAAGAGGTGGTTACGGTGAAGACCCGATCAAGGGGCGCGCCGCTGACCGTGGCGGTGCGCGTCCGCAGCCGCGAAGCCGGCGACCAGGCGCGTCAATATAGCTGGCAACGCAACACCGCAATGGTCGGCAAGATCGGCAAGAGCCGGGTCGCGCTCATCGACGACAACGGCAACGGCGCGTTCAATGAGACCGGCGTCGATGCGCTGGCCGTCGGCAGCCGTTTCGGCTCGCCGCTCGGTGGGCTGGCCTGCGTCGACGGCGCGTTGCTGCGCCTCCGGGTGGAGGCCAACGGGCAGCGGCTCTGGACCAAGGCCTATGACGGTCCGACGGGCACGATCGACGCGGTGAGCGGCCTCAAGGCGAAGGGCAAGCTGGAGTGGCTGGTCCTGACCTCCGGCGCCGGGGTTTTCCTGGATGTCGCAGGCACGAAGGCCGCGGCCGTTCCGCCGGGCAAGTACACGATCGCGATGGGGCAGCTCGGCGCGGGCAAGATGACGGCCCAGATCCGCAACGGCACGATGCCCGCGCTCGACGTGGTCGCCGGCGCCACGACGCGGCCGGCTTGGGGCATGCCGGTACGGTTCGACTTCACGTATGCGGTCGTGAACGGCCGGGTCGAACTCAAGTGGTCGGACGTGCGGCTCGTCGGCGCGGGCAAGGAGGAATATCACACCTTCACGCCGGAGACGATCACCCCCAAGGTGGAGGTGCGCGAGGCGAAGACGGGCAAGGACCTGAGGAAGGGGACCATGTGCCTGTCCTGAGGGGGCTCGCCTTCGGACTACTCCGTCGGAGTAGAGGGCCCGCAGGACGGCGTCAAGGTGCGAATCAGCGAGGGACAGTACGACCGGCTCCTGGGCATGTTCGACAGCGACTGGAAGTAGCGCCCGGGCGCGGGGGGGGGGGGCGGGGGCGGTTCGGCTCCTCTGAGGGCGCGAAATCTCCGGCGGGGTCGGCGGCTGCGCCTGCGGTGCGGTCGCCCCCCCCGGCCGTGCGCGGCGCAGCGGCAGAGCGTAGGGCCAACGCTCTACGTAACCCTGGGGAACGGCGGAGTGCGCGATGCCGATGGATGCGGGAGGCCAGGACCGAAGGCTCGGGCAGCTCGCCCTGCGGCAGGCCGGCGTGAGCCCCGATCAGCTCGCCGAATGCCTGGCCGAACAGCAGGCCTCCAGAGTCCCCGGCGCTCCCGCACCCCGACTCGGCGCGCTCCTGCTGCGCCAGGGCTACCTCACCGACGCGACGCTCGGCGCGCTCCTTGAAGCACAAGGTGCGGCGCCCGACCCGGCCCCTTCGGACGCGCCCGACGCGCAGGCGGAGGACTCCCGGTTTGGCCGCCGGCTCGAAGCCCACGGCCTGGCCACCGCGGACGAAATCGCCGACGCCCTCCGCGTCCAGAATCTGCTCGCCGCGAACGGCATCCACGTACGCCTCGGCGAAATCCTCGTCTCCCGCAGCGTCCTCACGACCTCCCAAGTCCGCGACGCGCTCGCTCTTCAGGACAAGACCGTACTCAACTGCCCGCGCTGCGCTCAAGCCTTCAACGTGCGCGGGCACGTCCCGGGTCGCGACGTGCCGTGCCCGGTCTGCCACGGCCCGCTCATTCTTCCCCCGCTCGGCGGGACGATTCGCGTGAGCGGCTCGGCGCCCGCGCTCGCACCCGTGCGCCTGGGGCCGAAACCGGACCCGCGTCCGGCCGCGCCCGCGCCCGCGTCGACCCTCCGCCGGCCGCCGGACCACCCGGCAAAGCCGGCGGTCACGCTCCGGGCCACTCCGGCTGACACCGCCCCAGCCGACTCCCCCGCCCCGCCGGCCGATGCCGCACACGCGCCCACGCTCTGCCTGCCCCCGGCCGCCGGCGCGGCCCCGGCGCCCTCTGCGCGCGCCCCCGGCGCCG
>JACRIP010000417.1 GCA_016220045.1 Planctomycetota bacterium | reverse complement strand
TCAGGAATGAGGCTGGAGTGAGGGCCGGCAGAAGGGCGGGCTGGGCTGGAAGTCCCGGAATCTGGACGGTGTGTGGCAGCTCACGGAGTCATCGCCGGGCGTTCACCGGAGGTGCGAGGAATCGGCGTTCGTCGCGGCTGGTGCAACCAGTCGGTGTGGAGCGCGCCGGCGGCGGGCCGATCGCTGCGCTCATAGGTGTGCGCTCCGAAGGCGTCGCGCTGGGCCTGGGTGAGGTTTTGCGGCAAGCGGGCGGCGCGGGCGGCGTCGTACCAGGCGAGCGCGGAGGCCAGCGCCGGGACCGGCACGCCGACCAACTGGGCGGTGCTGACGGCGCGGCGCCAGCCGGGCTGCGCGGCGCGCAGGGTCGCGCGGAACTCGTCATCGAGGATCAGCCCGGGGAAGGCGGGGAGGTCGGGCCGGCGTTCGCAGGCGGCGGCGATCGTGGTGAGCAGGCGGGCGCGAATGATGCAGCCGCCGGTCCAGATGCGGGCGAGCTCCGCGGGGCGGATGCCCCAGCCGTACCGGTCCGACGCGGCGCGGATCAGGTGCATCCCCTGGGCGTAGGCGCAGATCTTGGCCGCGAGCAGGGCGTCGTGGACGGCGGTGACCAGGGGTTCTGAATGGCCGGGCATGCGTCCGGCGGGCGGCCCGGCGAGGAGCGGCGCGGCCGCGGCGCGCTCCGCGCGGTAGCCGGAGAGCAGGCGCGCATCGACGGCGGCGGCGAGGGTCGGCACCGGCACGCCCAGCTCGAGGGCGGCCTCGATCGTCCAGCGGCCGGTGCCCTTCTGGGCGGCGCGGTCGAGCACCAGCTCGACCAGGGGGCGGCCGGTCTCGGGATCGCGCACCCGGAAGATGCGCGCCGTGATCTCGATCAGGAAGGAGGCCAGCGGGCCGCGGTTCCATTCGTCGAAGAGCGCGGCGAGGCGCGCGGCGTCGAAGCCCAGGGCGCGGTCGAGCAGGTCGTAGGCTTCGGCGATGAGCTGCATGTCGCCGTACTCGATGCCGTTGTGGACCATCTTGACGAAGTGTCCCGCGCCGCCGGGTCCGATGTGGGCCACGCACGGCCCGAGCTCGGAGCGGGCGGCGATGGCCTCGAGGAGCGGGCGGGCGAGGGCGTAGCCTTCGGGGGTTCCCCCGGGCATCAGGGAAGGGCCGTAGCGCGCGCCCTCCTCCCCGCCCGAGACGCCGAGGCCGAGGAAGTGGAGGCCGGCGGCGGCGAGCGCGGCGGCGCGGCGTTCGGTGTCCTGGTAGCGGGAGTTGCCGCCGTCGATCAGCAGGTCGCCGCGGGCGAGGAGGGGACGCAGCCGGTCGATCGCCTCGTCCACGGCGGCGCCGGCCGGGACCATGACGAGGACGCGGCGCGGCCGTTCCAGGCGCGCGACCAGCTCCTCCAGCGTGCGCGCCCCGCAGAGCGGTTTCCCCGAGTGCTCGGCGAGGAAGCCGTCGGTGGTCGCGGCCGTGCGGTTCCACACCGCGACGGCGAAGCCGTGGTCGGCGACGTTCAAGGCGAGGTTGCGTCCCATCACGCCCAGGCCCACAAGACCGAGGGCGGCGGGGGGGGGGCGCGGGGGGGGGCGCGGCGTGGCCGGCGGAGGGGCTCGAGGAATCGATCATGGCAGCCTCTCGGAACTGTCACATTGGGCGATTGTCACATTGTCTCACTCTCGAATTGTCTCACTGGGCGATTGTCACATTGTCTCATTACGGCTCGGGCGCCGCATCCACACTCTGTTCGACGGGCGGCGGCCGGCAGCCTCGCCACCAGATCGCTCACCTGCGGAGCGTGCAGGGAAATCTCGCATCGGTACGCCCACGTGGCACTCAGGGAGTCCAATGAGACAATGGGACAATGAGACATTGTGGCAATCCGGGTGGCAATCCGGGTGACAATCCGACCCCCGCGGTTCACCCCGGCGGCCGCCGCAGCCCGGCCGCGGCGGTGCGGTCGAGCAGCCACAACGCGTGCGCGGGCGCACAGCGGATCGGCAGCTCGTCCAGCGGGCCCGACTCCTCGAGCGCGCGCGCCACCACGCCCGCCTTGTCGAGCCCCGCGGCCAGGACCAGCGCCGACCCCGCCGCGCAGATCACCGGCGGCGTCAGCGTCAGGCGCCGCGCCGGCGGCTTGGGCGCGTCCGTCACCGCCACCACCCGGCGCAGCCGCTCCGCCACCGCCGCCGCGCCCGGAAACAGCGACGCCGTGTGCCCGTCCGCGCCGACCCCCAGCCAGATCAGGTCCAGCCGCTCCGGCAGCTCCGCCGCGTAGGCGTCCGCCGCGCCCGCGAGATCCGCCGCTTCGCCGCGCAGCCGGTGCACCCGCTCCGGCGCAATCCCCCGCGGACCGAGGAGCGCCGCCTCCGCCATGCCGAAATTGCTCGCCGCATCCCGCGGCTCGACGCCGCGCTCGTCGCCGAAGAACCAGTCGATCTCCGCCCAGGGCAGGCGGTCGTAGCGCGGCGCGTGGCCGAGCAGTTCGTAAGCGCCGCGCGGCGTGGCGCCGCCCGCGAGCGCGACCGCGATGCGCCGCGCGCCCGCCGCGTTTCGGCCGGTCGCCGTCGCCCGCGCCGCCGCGCGCATGCGCTCGCCGAAGGCGTCCGCCGCGGCGTGCGCCAGTTCCTCCGCGCTGTCGACGATGACCACGCCGCGACCGCTCATGCCAGCGCGCTCCACCGGCGGCCGTCCTTCCACAGCAGGCGCTCGGCCTCCACCGGGCCGGCGCTGCCCGCTTCATACTCCGGCAGGGGCGCGGCACGGTCGGCGTCCCATGCGTCCAGGACCGGCGTCACGAAGCGCCACGCCTGCTCGATCTCGTCGCGCCGCGCAAAGAGCGTGGCGTCGCCGCGCATGGCGTCCAGGATCAGGCGTTCGTACGCCTCGGACAGCGGGCGCGCGAAGGCGTCGGCGTACGCGAAGTCCATGGTGACGCTGCCGCCGATCAGGTCATCGCCTGGGACCTTCGCGGCGAAGCGCAGGGAGATGCCCTCGTCCGGCTGGATGCGGATGCGCAGGACGTTCGGCTCGAGCATGCGGCAGACCTCCTCGCGGCCGAAGAGGCAAAGCGGAATGGTCTGGAAGTGGACGGCGATTTCGGTCAGGCGGCATTTCATGCGCTTGCCGGCGCGCAGGTAGAAGGGCACTCCCTGCCAGCGCCAGTCGTCGATCAGCACCTTGAGGGCGGTGAAGGTGGGGGTGCGCGAGTCGGGGGCGACGTCCGGCTCACCCCGGTATCCGCCGTACTGGGCGCGCACGGCGCGGCGCGCGACGTCCTCCGCGCCCGCGAAAGGCCGCAGGGTGCGCAGCACGCGCAGCTTGGCGTCGCGGATGTCGTCCGCCGTGAAGGAGACCGGCGGTTCCATGGCGCAGATCGCGAGCACCTGAAGGAGGTGGTTCTGCACGATGTCGCGCAGCACGCCGGTGCGCTCGTAGAAGCGGCCCCGGCCCTCGACGCCGATGGTCTCGGCCGCGGTGA
>JACRIP010000416.1 GCA_016220045.1 Planctomycetota bacterium | reverse complement strand
GGAAACGCGGAGGAGGCCGTTCCGCGCCGGCCAGGGCGAATGGCGAGAGCCCGTGACGAAGGCGCGGAACGGCCTCCTCCGCGTTTCCGTCGTCTCTGTGCCTCTGTGGCTCTGTGGTTCAGTCACCCTGGGCGATCAATCAGCCCTCGACCCGCAGCGCTACGCATTCATCTCCGCGAGGCAGCGGTCGATGGTGTCGCAGGCCGTGTCGACATCGGCCTTGGTGATATTGAGCGGGGGCGAGATGCGGACGACGTTGCCGAAGAGGCCGCCCTTGCCGATCAAGAGTCCGGCGGCCTTGGTGCGCTCGAAGAGGTCGATCACCGCGGGCGCGTTCGGCTCCTTGCTCGGCGCCTTGACCATTTCGATGCCCTGCATCAGGCCCATGCCGCGCACGTCGCCGATGCTGCGGTACTTCTCCTTCATGCCGAGCAGCCGCGCTCTCAGGTGATCACCCAAAACCTTGGCGTTGTGCGCCAGGTTACCCTCTTCCATGACCTGGATGGTGCCCAGGGCGGCGACGCAGGAGACGGGATTGCCGCCGAAGGTCGAGATCGACAGGCCCTTGAGCGAGTCGGCGACCTCGGGACGCGCCATGGTGACGCCCATCGGGGCGCCGTTCGCGATCCCCTTGGCCATGGTGATGATGTCGGGCTCGACGCCCCAGTGCTCGATGCCGAACCACTTGTCGCCGGTGCGGCCGAAGCCGGTCTGGACTTCGTCCGAGATGAAGAGGCCGCCGTACTTCTTGGCGATGTCGGCGACGATCTTGAAGTACTCCTTGGGCGGGGTGATGAAGCCGCCGACGCCCTGGATGGGCTCGGCGATGAAGGCGGCGATGCGGCCGGTGGTGGTGGTCTGGATCAGGTCCTCCAGGTCCCGGGCGCAGCGCAGGTCGCAGGAGGGGTAGGTCAGTCCGAACGGGCAGCGGTAGCAGTAGGGGTTGGCGAGGTGGCGCACGAAGGGAACCTGGGCGGCGGTGAGGCGCCAGGGCGCATGCGCCGTGAGCGAACGTGCGAGCACCGAACGGCCGCTGTAGGCATGGCGCAGCGCCACGATCTCGTCGCGCTGGGTGTGGATCTGCGCCAGCAGGATCGCGGTCTCGTCCGCCTCGGTGCCGCTGGAAGTGAAGAAGCTCTTCTTGATGCCGCGCGGCGCGATCAGCGCGAGCTTTTCGGCGAGCAGGACCATCGGCTCGGTCGGGTACAACGTGGAGACGTGCTGCAGCGTGTCGGTCTGCGCCTTGATCTTCGCGTTGACCGTGTCGTTGCAGTGGCCCACGCTGACCGTGAGGATGCCGCCGAAGAAGTCCAGGTATTCGCGGCCGTCGGCGTCGTAGACCAGCTTGCCCTTGGCGCGCGCGATGACCAGGGGTTCCTTGTAGTAGTTGCCGACGCACGGGAAGAGGTATTCCTTCTGCTTCTGCAGGACGTCTTCCTTCTTCACGGTCGGAGTCCTCAACGGGGTCCGGGAAGGGACGGGATGGGGGCGGATGGGGCGGATGGGGCGGATCAAAGCGGGGCTACTTGCGGGGCAGCGGGAGCCAGCGCAGGCCGATCATCAGGTGAAACTCCAGGTACTCGGGAGCGGTGGCGCGCGGGAGGCGGCAGGGCATGCGCAGGATGAAGGCGCGGTCACGCTCCGCGAGGTCGGAGTCGTCGAGTTCGTCCATCCGGAGCTTGCCCGCCTTCAAGCCCTCAAGCACGGGGGCCGGGTCATGCTCGTAGTACCAGGGCCGCCGGAAGAGGAGCGGCTCGCCCTGGACGTTCTTCTCATGAAGATCCATGGTGACGCCCGGGACGTCGGCGCCCTCGACGTAGTGGGAGATGGCGCCGAGCGGACCCAGGCGACGCCTGACCGGGGAGGCGATCGCCGGAACCGGACGGCGCGCGCAGTCGAGCAGTTCCGCGGCGCGCAGGTCGAGGCGGATCTCGGGGGAATTCGGCGCCAGGTAGAACTCGAAGACCTCGGGCACGGCGAGCACGAGGGCGACGTGGAGCTCGGCGGCGGGCGGGAAGCTCACGACGTGGTCGATGAGCGGCAGGTCGCCCATGGGCTGGAGCTCGGACGGGGAGCGGCCGGACCAGAGGCGTTCGGGCCGGCCGTCGTCGCCGATGCGCTGGACGCGGGTGAGGTAGCCGGTCACGCCGAGTCGCTTGTCGGCGGGGGGCGAGTCGGGGGTGGCCGGGCGCTTGTCGATCTTGAGCGGCGCGGACCGGCCCGAGGCCGCGGGCGCCGCGTCGCCGCTACCTTCCTCCTCGTGCCACCCGCCGGCCGGACGTTCGTCGCCCTGAGCGGGCGGGTCGGCGGCACGGGCGGCGGCGATCACGCCGGCGCAGGCGCCGACGAAGGCGAAGAGGGCCAGGAGTCCGAAGCGTTTCATCAAGGCCTCCCGTTGAACGGCGCGGGGCGGACAGCGGCGGGGGAATCGCTCAAATCGCCCCGGCCGCGCGCAGTCCCGCGATCTCATCAGGCGAATAACCGAGTTCGTGCAGGACCTCTTCCGTGTGCTGGCCCAGGCGCGGCGGCGGCTCCAGCGGCGGCGCGGGCACGCCGGAGAACTTGAGCGGGCTCGCCACGGTGCGGTACTTTCCGTAGTCCGGCGAATCGATCTCGGCCACGATGCCGCGTTCCCGCCGGATCGGATCGTCGAGCGCCTCGGCGGCGCCGCGGATCGGACCGGCCGGGACGCCCGCGGCCGCAAAGCGCGCCAGCCAGTCGTCGCGCGTGCGCTGCGCCAGGACGCCCTCCAGGATGCGCCCGAGTTCCTCGCGGTTGCGCACGCGGTCGGGGTTGCTCTTGAAGCGCGGGTCGGCGAGCAGGTCCTCGCGGTCCAGCACCTTGCAGCAGGCGGACCAGAGGGCGTCGTTGCCGGCGCCCAGGTTGATGAAGCCGTCGCTGGCCCGATAGGTCTCGTACGGCACCAGGTTCGGGTGCCGGTTGCCCATCCGGCGCGGCGCCTGCCCGGTGGCGAAGTAGTTCTGCGACTGATAGGTCAAAAGCGACAGCATGCCGTCGAGCAGCGCCACGTCCACGCGCTGGCCTGCTCCGGTCTTTTCCCGATAGAGGAGCGCGGCCAGGATGCCCTCGACCGCGAGCATGCCGGCGATCTCGTCGGCGATCGACAGGCCGACCTTGGTCGGCGGCCCGTCCGCGAAGCCGGTCAGGTCCATCACGCCCGACTCGCCCTGGACGATGACGTCGTACGAGGGCTTGTCGCGATGGGTGCCGGTCTGGCCGTAGCCGGAGACCGAGCAGCCGACCAGGCGCGGGTTGAGCGCGGCGAGCGCCTCCCAGGGAAAGCCCAGGTCCTCGAGCGTGCCGGGCCGGAAGTTCTCGACCAGCACGTCGCAGGAACGCACCAGGCGGCGCAGGACCTCCTTGCCCGGCTCCTTCTTGAGATCGAGGGTGACGCTCTTCTTGTTGCGGTTGACGGCGACGAAGTAGGCGGCGGCGGCGCCCTGGAAGGGCGGTCCCCACTGGCGGGTATCGTCGCCGGCGCCGGGGCGTTCGATCTTGATCACGGTCGCGCCCAGGTCGCCGAGTTTCATGGTGGCGAACGGCCCGGCGAGGATGCGCGTGAGATCGAGGACGCGCAGGCCGGAGAGCGGGAGCACCGCGGCGGCCATGAGGGCTCCTAGATCGCCGGGACCGGGGCGAGCAGCGTGCGCACCGCGGCGAGGCGTTCGGCAAAGGCCGCGTCCGAGAGCACGGGGACGGCGCCGGCGGTCGACAGTTCCTGATCGAGTTCGACCCAGGAGACGCACCCGCCGTAGGCCGGCAGCGCCGGCAGGACGTGCGGCGCGGGCAGCCGGTAGACGCGCAGTGCGAGCACGTGGACGCCCGGGTTGTTCCGGTAGTGGAAGCGCTCGTCCACGGCGCTCGCCGACAGCACGTGGTGACCGGCGAGCTGATGGACGAGGGCCAGGTCCTCGACGCGGCGCACGTCTTCGACCACGGCATAGTACGCGAACGGGATCTTCGTCTCGTCGTGCGGAGCGGCCTGGAGCTGGTCGAGCTCCGCGTGAACGAGCGGGATCAGGTCTTCCCTGGACTGGTGCAGGAAGGTGGGGAAAAGGAAGAACTCGCGATGCTCGATGGTGAACCCGCCGCGTTTCTCATGGATGCCGCCCTTCTTGACGAGGAGGATCTGGCGGCCGGCGGCGAGCTGCTGCTCCTGGATCGCCCATTCCTTGAGGGCGGAGCGGTTACGTTCGAGCATCGGTCAGGCTCCGGGAGGACGGGAAAAGGGGGACCGGGAGGGGACAGGCCGCGGATTCTAGCACCGCGGGCGGGAAGGGCACAAAGAAAAAACACGCAGGGGGCCGTGGCCTACTCCGAGAGCGCGGCGCGGACCTCGGCCCAGTCGATGCCCAGGGTTTCGACGCCGGTCGCGGGTTCCGCGACGAGCAGGCGGCGCACGGCGGCGGCGCGCGCGGCCGAATCGGGATGCGTCGACAGGTAGCTGAGCGCGCCCGCGTCGCCGCGCGCGGCCAGCTTCTCGAAGAAGACCGCCATGCCGGCCGGGTCGATGCGCGCGCGCCGCAGCAGGGTCACGCCGAGGCGGTCGGACTCGCTTTCCTGGTCGCGGTCGAACTTGAGACCGCCGAGCTCGGCGGCGAGCGCCCCGGACTGGGAGGCGAATCCCCCGTCGCCGCCGAAGAGCAATCCGGCGATCGCCTGAATGCCGAGCTTCTTGACCAGTCCGCGCACCGCGTGCCGGCGCTCCACGTGCTGGATCTCGTGGGCGAGCACGCCGGCGACCTCCTCGGGGCTCTCCGCCTCGCGCAGCAGGCCGGAGTAGATCATGACGTAGCCGCCCGGTGCGGCCATCGCGTTGACGGTCGGCGACCGCAGAACGTGCCACTTGTAGGAGTACGGCGAATTACCGAGTCCTGCCACCAGGCGCGCGGCGATCTGGTCGACGGCGGCGACGGCGGGTCCGGAGCGCAGGGGCGTCTCGCCGCCCATCAGGCTGTCGGCGGCGGCCGCGCCGAGCTTCGCGTCCCAGGTGATGGGCAGGCGGTCGGCGGCGAGCCCGGCCAGCCGATCGAGGGAGAAGAGCGCGAGCAGGAGGAGCAGGACCGGCAGGAGCAGAAGTCCGATCAGCAGGCGCCAGGTCCAGGCGTGGCGGGTCCGCGCGCGGGTGCGCAGGCGCGTCCATTCCGCCAGCAGGGCGCCGCAGGCCGGCGGCGCATCGCGCAGGAGCGTCGCCAGCGCGGCACGGTCGTCGATCACGAACGCACCCTCCTGCTCTCCGGCTTGCCAGCGAAGCTGCAGGCGATCCTGATCGAAGCCGGAGAGTTCCACGCGCAGGGCGGCGAGCGGAACGTCGAGCGGCGGATCGCTCAGGCAGCGCAGGCCGGATTCGTCGAGGTCGGCGGCGACGCGGGCGCCGGCGGGGGGCAGGCCGGGAGCGAAGGCAAGTCCGTCGACGCGCGGCATGGCAGGACCTTGTGGTGACGGGAAAGGAACCGGTCTCGGCGGCGGATTGTAGCACGCGGATCGCGCCCGGGGAATCTTCCGGTTTTCCCTTGTCGGACGCGCGCGGGAGGGCATAGAATCCGCGCCCCCGCGGCGTGCAGCTCGAACTTTCCTTCTCTCATTGACCATGCGGCTCCAGCGAGCCCAGGAGACGGCCATGCTACGTTTCGCCTTTCGGGTCGCCCTTGCGGCCTGCCTTTGCCTGGCCCTGCCGGCGGACGCGGCCCCGCCGCGCCCGGGCACGGTCGCGGTGGACGCGCGCATCGAATTGCAGCCGAACGGCGATGCCTCGCAGCACCTCAGCTACCGCTGGCATCCGCAGGACTACGCCAAGATCAAGGCCGCGGCGACGACGCCCGCGACCATTCTGCGCGATCTCACGCCCGCGCGCAGCGACTGGGAAATGGCGCCCGACCCGGCGTGCCGCTTCGACGACGCCCAGTCCGCGCTCCTGGTGGAGTGCACCGAGCTCGGCGCCGTGCGCAACCGCGGCGACGGCGAGTGGGAGCTCCCGATCGGGGATGCCCTACGGTATATGACCGACAAAGAGCAGGAGGGGAAGACCTGGTTCTACTTCTTCGCCGACGGCGGCGGGGCTGCGCCGGGCGGCCAGTACGTGTACGTCGGGCCGAGCGGCGCGACCAAGGCCCGCTGGGACGCGGGCGCGAAGGCGATCCGCTACGTGCTGCCCGGCGGGACGACGGGCAAGGCGGGACGGCTCGCGGTGGATCTGCGCGCCAAGGAGCGGCTGATGACCTGCATCTACAAGGTCTACGGACTGCGCACGGACTTCGGCGCGATGTGGGTGGCCAAGACGGTCCTGCGCAATACCGGCGAGGGCGCGGTGCGCAACCTGCGCATCTCCTACCGGCTCGACAAGTACGCGGACTGGAGCGAACCCGAGAAGTTCCCGGAGCTCGTGCCCGGGCAGAGCGTGGTCAGCGTGTACTACCCGGTCCTGGATTCCGCCATTGCGGCGCTGCGCTCGGACACGCCGGCGGACCTGCGGGCCAGGTGGAGCTACGAGGACGCGAACGGCAAGACGGAGGACGGGGAGGGGAAGCGCACCGTGCTGCTCGGCCGCAACGACTTCGTGTTCAGCGACCTGACGACGAGCGAATCGACCGGCTCGTGGCGCGACGTGTCGCACAATGCGCCTTTCCTGGCGGCGTGGGTGAGCCGCAGCGATCCGGTGATCAAGGAGTTCGCCTCCTGGGCGAACAAGGCGGCGGGCGGGGTGGCGGCGAGCGCGGGGCCGAAGGAGGCGCTGGCGGTGCTCGGCGCCTGCTACGGCCTGCTCCTGGCCAACGACGTGACCTACCAGTGCCCGGCGGGGGTCGCCGATCCGAAAGCCGACATCGAGATGAAGCTGGTGCAGAACATCAAGTTCCCGCGGGACGTGCTGCGCGACCGCTCGGGGACGTGCATCGACCTCGCCATCCTGCTCGCGGGAATGCTGCACGAAATCGGGTTGAAACCTTATCTCATGGTGATCCCCGGCCACTGTTTTCCGGCGGTCGAGTTCCCGGGGGGACAGCTCGTAGCCGTGGAATCGACGGGGGTGGGCGGGGGCCGGAGCGGGAACCACATGGATTTCGACACGGCGCTCCGGGCGGGGATGAAGGAACTGGAGGAGTCGGTCCAGAGCGGGCTGTACCAGAAGATCGACATCGAGGACTGCTGGGCGCGCGGCATTGCGCCGCCCGAGCTGGAGGCTCTGCCGCCGGACATCATGCAGCGCTGGAAGCTGACGGGCTCGGGCGGCGGCACGGGGGGCGGCGGCGGGTTCGGCGGGCGCTGGCGCGGGTCCTTCGCCTTTCCGGTGCGGGAGGGTGCGCAGTTGGTCGGCTCCCTGGCGCTGGAGATCCGGCCGCCCGAGGGGGGCCGATACGTGGCGCCGGGGCGCATCGAAGGCACGGTCGTCAGCGGCCCCGCCACGGAGTCGGTCGTGGTCGAGGACAGCTACATCGGCAACGCGGCGGACGGCGTGCTCGACCTGACCGGCGCGCACACGAAGATGTCCTACGTCGGGACGGGCAAGTCGGAAACCTGGCCGGGCTTCCGCCTGCGGCTCAAGGCCGTGGACGGCAAGCTGGTCGGGCGGATCGGGTATGACCGCTACATCGACGATCCGGCGTGGTCCGCGGAGATCGAGCTGACGCCGCCGTAGGGCCGTAGGTTGGAAACCTACTGGACAACTTCTTGATGCCGGACCATGATCTCGTCGAGGGACAGACCAGGGCGGGCGACGTTTAGGCGTTTTGACGTTTAGGCGTTTGGGTCCGTTGAACGCGCCGGTAAGGCCTCAGCCCTCATCCTGACCCCTGACCCCTGGGGAGGTACTCTCATGCAGGTCCAGGCTCGCCGGCCCGCACCCCCGGCAGGCGTGGCCGCGCTGGCGCTCTTCGCCTTCGTCGCCGCCGCGCGTCCGGCCGCCGCCGAGACGCAGGAGAAGCTCCTGCCGAACGGGCTGAAGATCATCGTCCATGAGATGCACGGCGCTCCGCTGGTCACGGTGATGACGCTCTACCGCGTCGGCTCGGTGCACGAGCCCGCGGGGCGGACCGGCATCACCCACCTTTGCGAGCACATGCTCTTCAAGGGCAGCCGACGCTATCCCGACGGCGAGGTGGATCGCGCGGTCATGCGCTGCGGCGGGTACATCAACGGCTTCACCAACACCGGGCAGATCACCTTCTTCCAGGTCGTGCCGCGGGAGCTGCTCGGGGAGTTCCTGGATCGGCACGCCGACGCGATGGAACAGGCGACCTTCGACCCCGCGGAATTCAAGCGCGAAATGGTGGTCGTGCGCTCGGAGCTGGAGGGGTACGAGAACGACCCGGCCTACCTGCTCGAGGCGGCGCTCTTCGCGACCGCCTTCCAGGTCCATGGCCTGCGCTGGCCGATCATCGGGTGGCGCGCGGACGTCGAGCGCACCACGGCGGAGGACGCGCGCGAGTGGTACCGGGCGTACTTCCGGCCGAACAACGCGGTCCTGATCGTGACCGGGGACGTGGACGGGCCGGCGACGCTGGGCGAGATCGAGCGCCGCTTCGGGGGGCTGGCGCGCGGTCGCACGCCGCCCGAGCCCAGCCCCGAACCTCCGCAGCAGGGGGAGCGGCGGGTGACGCTGCGCCTCCCGGCGAGCGCTCCCCTGCTGGAAATCGGCTACAAGAATCCCCCGATGGGGCACGCGGATGCGTTCGCCCTCGAGGTCCTGCAGTTCATCCTGGGGGAAGGGCGCGGCGCGCGGCTGCGCCGCTCCTTGATCGATGCCGGGCTGGCGGCGGACGCGGAAGCGAACAACTACTGGGACCACTGCCCCACCCTTTTCATCGTGCGCGCCACCGGACTGCCGGGCAAGGATCCGGCGCCGATCGAGGCGGCGATCGACGCGGACATCGCGCGCGTGCAGGCGGAGGGCGTCACCGCGGAGGAGGTCGCGCAGGCGGTCCGCCAGACCGCGCGGCGGCGGGCGTTCGCCCTCGACAGCACGGAGAAGACCGCGTCCTCCCTCGGCGACTTCGAGGGTTACTCCTCCTACCGCTACGCGTTTCGCCTGACGGAAGAGGTGGGCAAGGTCACGCCGGAGCGGGTGCAGGAGGTCGCGCGCAAGTATCTGACGAAGGAGAATCGGACGGTCGCCTGGGTGCTGCCGACGGAGCGACCGGCGGGGCTGGACCTGCGCGGCGCGGGGGCGGAGATCGATCGGTCGCCGGGCGCGCCGGGCGCGGCGAATTCGCCGGCGGGGGGCGCGGCGGCGACCGGAACCGGAGTCGGCGGGGAGCGTCCGGCCGAGGCGCCCGGTCAGCCGGAGGAGTTCCGGCTGCCGAACGGATTGCGCGTCCTGGTCTGGGCGAATCCTGCCGCGCCGACGATGGCGTTGCGCGTCCGCTGGCCCGGGGGCGCGGCGGCATCCGGTGACCACCCGGGCGCCTCCGCGGTCGCCCTGGAAATGCTGCACGAGGGCACGCTGGCGCACGACCGCGCGGCCTTCCGCCGGGAGCTGGAGTCGCGCGGCCTGGAGATCGGGACGCGCCTCGCCGTGGAGACGGCGGAGCTC
>JACRIP010000422.1 GCA_016220045.1 Planctomycetota bacterium | reverse complement strand
GGAGGCCGCTCCGCGCCCCGATGAACCGGGCCGTACGTCCCGTCGTGGCGCGGAACGGCCTCCTCCGCGTTCTCGTCGACACTGTGCCCTCTGGGCCACTGTGGTTCCGTCGCCGGTGCGCAGTACCGGACATACACCCTGGCGCGGCTTGCGGATTGTAGATTGCCGCTTGCGGAGACGAGCCCTGGGAGCCCGGGCGTCCTCGCCCGCTGCCCCGCGCTCACCTCCCCAGATGCACCAGCAATACCGAAATGTCCGCCGGCGACACTCCCGACACCCGCGCCGCCTGCCCCAGCGACACCGGCCGGATCTTCGTGAGCTTCTCGCGCGCCTCGAAGCGCAGGTGCGGGATCGCGAAGTAGTCCAGATCGGCCGGAATGCGCCGGTCTTCGAGCCCCTTCATGCGCTCGACCTGGTCGGACTGCCGCCGGATGTACCCCTCGTACTTGACCTCGATCTCGACCTGCTCGGCGGCGGCCGGCGAGAGCCCGAGGTCGCGCAGCCCGGCATCCGCGGCCGCCAGGTCGGCATAGCTCACCTCGGGCCGGCGCAACACCTGCAGCAGGCTCTTTTCGTCCACGTGCCGCCCGCCCAGCCAGGCCAGCGCCGCCGCGATCTGCCGCTCCTTTTCGTCGAGCCGAGCCAGCGCCGCCGCGCCCGCCAGACCCAGGTCATAACCGTAGCGCGTCAGCCGCCGGTCCGCGTTGTCGTGGCGCAAGAGCAGCCGGTGCTCCGCGCGCGAGGTGAACATCCGGTAGGGCTCGGTCACGCCGCGCGTCACCAGATCGTCGACCAGCACGCCGATGTAGGCCTCGGCGCGCGACAGCACGAACGGCCCCCGCCCGGCCGCGCGCCGCGCCGCGTTGACGCCCGCGATCAGGCCGAGCGCCGCCGCCTCCTCGTACCCGGTCGTCCCGTTGATCTGCCCCGCCAGGAAGAGCCCCGCCACCCGCTTCGTCTCCAGCGTCGGCCCGACCTGCGTCGGCGGCGCGAAATCGTACTCCACCGCGTAGCCGTAGCGCAGGATCTCCGCCCGCTCCAGCCCGACGATCGTGTGCACCACCTCCTCCTGCACGTCCGGCGGCGTCGACGTCGAAATGCCGTTGACGTAGACCTCCAGCGTGTTCAGCCCCTCCGGTTCGAGGAAAACCTGGTGGCGCTCCTTCTCGGCAAACTTGACGACCTTGTCCTCGATGGACGGGCAGTAGCGCGGCCCACGCGAGGTGATCTGGCCGCTGTACATCGGCGCGCGGTGCAGGTTGGCCCGCAGGATCTCGTGGGTACGGTCATTCGTGTAGGTGACGTAGCAGGCGGTCTGCGGACGGGTGATGCGTTCGGTGGCGAAGGAGAAGGGGACGGGGACCGGGTCGCCGGGCTGCGGCGCGACGCGGGAGTAGTCGATCGTTCGGCCGTTGACGCGCGGCGGTGTGCCGGTCTTGAGGCGGTCGAGCTCGAAGCCGAGGCGCAGGAGCGCGGCGGAGACGCCTTCGGCGGCGGGCTCGGCCATGCGGCCGCCGGGCGAGACGCGCTCGCCCTGGTGCAGGAGGCCGCGCAGGAAGGTGCCGGTGGTGACCACCACGGCGCGCGCGCGATAGACGAAGCCGCTGCGGCCGCGCACGCCGGCGATGCGGTCCGCTTCGACCAGCAGGTCCTCGGCGGGGTCCTGGCGCAGGGTGAGGCCGGGGGTGGCCTCGATCACGCCCTTGACGTAGAACTGGTAGGCCTTCTTGTCGGCCTGGGCGCGCGGCGAGCGGACCGCGGGGCCCTTCTTGGTGTTGAGGAGGCGGAAGTGGATGCCGGTGGCGTCGATCGCCCGTCCCATTTCGCCGCCGAGCGCGTCGACCTCGCGCACGAGCTGGCCCTTGGCGATCCCGCCGATCGCGGGATTGCACGACATCTGGGCCACGGTGTCGAGGTTGAGGGTGAGGAGGAGGGTACGCGCGCCCATGCGGGCCGCGGCGAGAGCGGCTTCGCAGCCGGCGTGGCCGGCGCCGATGACCGCGACGTCGAACTCGGTAGGGTAGTTCATGGAGGCGAGCGGGCGTGCTGAAGGGGCAAATGGGGCGGGAGAGGGCGGAGGCGGGGTCGACAGCAGGCGAGAAGTGCGCCGAGCGCCGCCGGTCGGCGGGCTGTCCGCGGGACGCGGCCTCCGGAGCTATTCCCCGGAGGCCTGGGGTTGTCCCTGGGTGGTGATGACCACGACGAGGAAGAGGTCCGGTTCCATCCGTTGGACCTTGATGTCGGCCAGCGTCCGGTTGCCGATGTCCTTGAGGTGGGTCTGGATCTTCTCTTCGAGGTCCTCGCGGCCTGCGGTGAAGACCTTGGCCTGGTAGGGGGAGACGGGCTTCTCGGTGGTCGCCTGCTGGCGGCTGGTGGCCAGGTGTCCGAGCAGCGCGCGGATATTGGCGAGGCGGAAGAGGTAGCGGTCTTCGATCTTCTGGAAGTGGTACTCGTAGGAGGGGTTGGTGGGGATCGATTTCAGGATCTCTTCGCCCTCGCCCAGCTCGCGCGCGAGCTTGTCCACGAGGGCGTAGTAGAGCTCGGTGAGGATGGTGCTCGACTTCTCTTTGTTCTTTCGGCTCATCGGCGTGGCGTTCCTCGTGGGTCTCCCGGCTGCGGGAGGAACCGGATGCGGGCTGAAGCTGCCGCCGATTATAGCATCGCCGAAAAGCGGAAGAAAGGACAAACTCGGGACGCGGCGGCGCCCGGGTGCGTGTCCGGTATTGCGGAGCCACGACGGAACCACAGAGGCACAGAGACTCAGGTCGGGCGATGCCCGAAACCCAAGCGCACGTCTGGAGGTGCTTCGATTGGGCGATTTGGCGATTGTGTGATTGGGCGATTACGGAGCCGACGCGGAAGCATCATCCCTCCCAGGCGACGGCCGAAAAG
>JACRIP010000421.1 GCA_016220045.1 Planctomycetota bacterium | reverse complement strand
CGTGTGCTGACGCACCATTTCCGGTTCGCCGGAGTAGGTCCGGCCCCGCCGCGCGACGTCGGTGTGGTCGGGGAGGCGGGCCGCCATTTCGCGGATGCGCAGGGCGCAGGGGGCGGCGGGCAGCTCGATCGCCGTTTTCGCAGTCGTGGTCACGGCGTCACCGGCCGCGACCGTGCGCGCCGGGGGATGGGCGACTCTCGGCGCATCGGCGGCGGCCGCGACCGCGGCGCCGACGCCGGAGGAGGCGATCGGCAGGGACGCGGTGGCCGGCGCGGAGAGCCCCGCCGGGTCGGTCGGGGCGGCCGAAGTCGTGCTCGCGGCGGGGGCCACGGCCGCGGCGCCCTGCGCTTCGCAGCGGAGCACCGCGATCACCAGGGCCGCCACGCCGGCGGCGCCTACTCCCGCGATCGCCACAACCCACGTCCGATTCATTGTACCTCCATGCCGAATGTTGGGCTCCACTTACGCAAGGCCTGTTCCATCCGTTTGGCACAAAAAATGATTCCTGCCCAGCCGGATTGTAACTGGTTCAAAAATAGGCAGTTACACATGGGAGACGCATTCTGCACTCATCAAACTGGGGATTCCTGGTGGCGGGGCAGCGGCAAACCAAGGCTCAGCACCGATCCAGGTTCCAGAATCTAGGATGGCGGCGGGAACGCGGAAGGCGGGGGTAGGGAGGGTGAGCTGACCGCTTTCCGGACAAGGAAGGACCCCGTTACCCGGGTCAACAGGTACGGGGTCCGCGAATGAATGATGGTCCGGTGGCCTGCGTCCGACGCATGTCGATTCGCTGCGGGGAATCCCGGAGAGCGAGCCGTGGGGATCACCTCCGGTGAATGCCGGAGGAGGCGCTGCATCGGTCGGAGTCCGGTTGCGTCGGGCGGGGAATTACAAACTCCATGCCGCCGGCGGGCGGGGGCCGCGGAGCGGTCTGGAACCGCCGATTGGCGGGGATTTGCGGACGCGCGGGCGGGCGGGTGGCAGGTCCGGGGAGGCGACTGTTCGGAGAGAGGTCAGGCGTGCGGGCACGCTTGTGAGCCGCAGGGCGGACCGGTCCGCGAAACCGCTTGACAGGGTTCGGGGAGCGGGGCATAGTGGCGGGTGCGATCCGGAACCGCGCGCGCGGGAGCCAACGCAACGCCACCTCTGCCGGAGAATCGATCGATGCGCCGCACAGTGGGGAGCCTGGTGAGCGGGCAGAATCCCGCCACGGCCGGGCCGAAGGATCTGGTCTTCGATGCCGTGAAGAGCATGGCCCAGAAGAACATCGGCGCGTTGCCGGTGGTGGAGGGCGGGCGCCTGGCGGGGATCTTCACGGAGCGCGACGTGCTCAAGCGGGTGGTGGCGACCGGGCTGGACCCGCGCACGACGCGGGTGGAGCAGGTGATGACGCCGGCGCCGGAGACCAGCGGCGCGGACGAGGGCATCATCGACTGCATGGAGAAGATGCGGCGGCTGAATTGCCGGCACATGCCGGTTTTGAAGGCGGGCGCGCTGGTCGGCGTGGTGTCCTTGCGCGACTTGCTGATGCTGCTCCTGCAGATGAAGCAGGACGAAATCCAGTACCTCAACGAGCTGTTCGACTATCTTCCGGTCGAGCCTGGGCCGGGGGGCTAACGAGGGGACGGTGGCCAGTGGACGGTGGTCGGTGGAGGGTGGTCAGTGGACGGTGGACCGTGGACGGTGAGCGGCGAATGGGCTCAGCAATGTAGGCCGCTTCCCGGGAACCGCCGCTCACCGTGCCCTGTCCACCGACCACCGACCACCGACCACCGACCACCGGCCACCGCCCACCGGCCACCGGCCACCGTCCACCGTCCACCGGAGTAGCGCGTGAAGAAAACGTTGCTCGTCCACTGCCCGCTGTGCGCGGGCACGCTCGAGGTGGACGCGGCGAGCGGGAAGGTGACGCAGCATTGGCGCGCGGAGGCGGCGGCGGGGGGAGGCGATGTGTTTGCGCGCAAGGCGGCGGCGGTGAAGGAGCGGGAGCGGCGGGCGGCGGAAACGGACGCGGCGTCGATTGCCCGCCGGCTGGAGGAGGATCGGGAGCGCCGGGTATCGGCCTTCGATGACAAGGTGAAGCGGGCCAAGAAGGCCATCGACGAAGGCGAGCGGCCGACCAATCCTCTCGACCTGGATTGAGGCCCCGCGTGCCCGAGCCCCTCCCCTCCCGCGGCGACCCGTGTCCCGTCAACATCGAATCTTCCGGTCCGCGTAGGGGCGCCTCGTGAGGCGCCCCGAGGGGCCACGAATCGAACGACCCCAAGCACCGGCGTTGACCGGACCCTAGTGCGGCGTCTGAATGTTCGAAACCTCGAGCAGCAGCCGGTGGACCAGGTAGCCGATGCTGCCGAGAATGCCGCCCGCCAGGAAGATCATGAGCGCCCACCAGAAGAGCGGGCTCGCCATCAAGTAGGACACCGCGCCCACCGCGCTCATGTTCTCCTTCCAGACCATCTTCACCGCACCGATGCGCACGACATCGCCGTCGCGCAACGGCCGCTTGGCCGTGATCTGGACTTCGTTGACGAAGGTCCCGTTCCGGCTCTGCATGTCCTCGACGTTGAAGGTCTGCCCAACCTTGAGGATGCGCGCGTGACGCCGGGACGCGTTCTCGTCCTGGATCTGGATAAAGCAGGTGCGGTCGCGGCCGATCAGGACGATTTCCGGATCGCCGGTGATGTCGTAGTTCTTCTTGCCCTTGCTGTCGGTCACCTGGAGCTCGGCCACGGACAGACCTCCCCGGTAGGTGGAATGCCGGGCGATTGTAGCATCGGGAGCGGGGATTTCAAGCACTTTAAATTGCTTGCAATCAGGTGCTGCCCCTCTATAATCCACCGCGTTCCTCCGGCTCCGCCGTCGAGTGCGCTGCGTGGCTTCCGCGGACCTGCTTCTCTACGGTGCATACCCCATCGCTTCCTACCTCGTCGGCGCCATCCCCTTCGGCTACCTCGTAGGCAAGCTGGTGCGGGGAGTGGACATCCGCACCCTGGGAAGCGGGAACATCGGGGCGACCAACGCCGGGCGCGTGCTCGGCCGGCCCTACGGCGTGCTGGTCTTCCTGCTCGACGGCGCCAAAGGCTTCGGACCGGTAGCCGCCGCCGCGCTCTTGATGGCGGAACCGCG
>JACRIP010000414.1 GCA_016220045.1 Planctomycetota bacterium | reverse complement strand
GACACGGGGGTCCGCCCCTACGTTCGGCCACGGTTTTCGGTACGGGCGGACCCCTGTGTCCGCCCCGGCGTGGCCCGGCCGGAGGCTTTTGGAACGGCCCCTGGAGGCGGAACTACGAACGTACGGGCCTTGCGAGCAGCATTCCTCGGCCGGGCGGGCCTGCTCTCCCGAACGCGATTGCCGTTGTCGTTGCCGTGCTACCCCTGCGGCACGTCCGCCAGGCACGGCGAGACCTCGCGCCACGAGCGGATGCGCGCCGGCGTCGGGATCGCATTCTGGCCGGTGAACTGAAGGATGACCATCATCGCCGCCGAGAGCTTCATCCGGTCGTAGCGGATCGCCGTGTCGCCGTGCAGCTTCACCGCCAGTTTCTCGCGCTTCGCGTCGTCGTTCTCCGGCGCGGCGGACCTCGATCCCGCTACGGGTCAGCTCGTGGTGCACCAGGTTGAGCACGCTGTCGAGGAGCGGCGCGACGTCGGTCGCCGCGGTCGCATCCTCGCCGCCGCGGGCCTGGCGCAGCAGTGCGGTGGTGAGCGCGAGCCCCTGCTTGCCGGAGGAGAGCACGGTATCGGCCAGCCGCTGCGCCGCCTCCGGCTTGCGCTTCGCCAGATCGGCGAAGCCCATCATCGGCGAGAGCACGTTCTTGAAATCGTGCGCCACTCCCGCGACCCGCAAGCGCAGGGTGGCCATCTTCTCCTCCCGCGCCAGCTCATCGCGCAGTGCGCGCCGCTCCGACACGTCCTCCAGCAGACCGACGTACCCCCCCGCGCCGCCGTCCGCCCCCGCGAACTTGCGCAACGTGAGCAGCCCGAGGAAGGAACCGCCGACCTGCCGCGCGAATTCGCGTTCGATGACGTAATCGGCGCCGGCGTCGGCCTGCCCGAGTGCGGCGTCTCCCGCGGCGCGGGAACGCAGCAGCAGCTCGAGGGTCGCGGACCCGACCACCTCGGCGGCCGGGCGCCCGAGGAACCGCTCGCACGCAGGGCTCCAGAGCGTGATCCGCTGCTGGGCGTCGATCGCGAAGATCCCGAGCGGGAGATGGCGCAGGAGGTATTCCAGGCGGTGCTCGGTCTCGACTACGCGACCCTCCAGGATACGCCGGTCGGCGAGCGAGGCCAGGAAGGCCGCATAGCCGGCGAGGAGATCGAGATCGCCGCGCTGGAAGATCTCCTGCTCCGCGCGGGAATCGACGTAGAGCGCACCGAGGACGCGGCCGCCGAACTCGATCGGCACGCACAGGACGGACTTGATGCCGGCGGCGACCACGCTGTGCGAGGCCGGGGTTGCGCCGGGCTGACCGAAGCGCGTCAGGATCGAGAAGCCGTCGCGCAGGCAGGCGTCGAGGACCGAGCGCGAGATCAGCAGCGGATCGCCGGACGCGCCGGTCGGGATGGCCGCCGTGACCTGGCTGGGCGCCGGCCGGGGCGCGGCGGGGGAGGCCGCGGGGGCTGCCGCAGGAGATGGGGCGGCCGCGCTCCGCGGCGCCACGTCCCGCTGGAGCGGCGGCGCCGGTTCCAGAGCGCGCAGGCCGCGCCGCGGTCAGGTAGCCGCGTTCCAGGAGGAGCTGACGGACATCCGGACCGCCCGCGTCCACCCCGCGGGCGCCGCCCGGCGTCGCCAGGTCGCGCAGGATGTCGCGCACCTGGTCCTGCGTGACGAAGCCCCGCGCCAGGGCGGTCTCCACCCGCGCGCGATCGGGCCCCGTCAGCGATTCGGGCCAGTCGGCGAAGGGAGAGGGCATGGGTCATCTCGCGTGTAGGTGCGATCCTCGCGGGTCGCCTGCCCCCCGGATCCCTCAGGACGATACCGCGAACGATCTTCCCACCGCGGTGAGGGGAAGTCAAGTTGCGCCCCGGGTGAAGGTCGGCTGCTGCCGTACCGAATCGCTTGCGTGTCGCGCGCGCGGACGCCCGACGTGTTGCGGAATCGGACGGACGGGAGGCTGCTCGGGGCAAGCGACCAGGCAGGGATCTTCCCTTGGGCGAAGCGTGCCGCTAGAATGGCAACCGATCCCGGCCCGCAGCCCGTGGCGGCGGCGCGGCCGCGGATTTGCAAAGCGGCAGTACGCCCGGAGGACCGTGCGACCGTCGGACGGACTCCCACCGGGCGCGCCCGCTCACCCCGCGGAGGTCGCCATGCAGCATCGCGTTTCGGTGGCGTGTGCCGCCGGTCTGGCGGTCGCCCTGTTCGGGCTCGGCGGGCCCGCGCCGAGCGCGCGGTCGGCGCCGCCCGAGGCGGGGGCGCAGGCTCCGGCGCAAGGCCTGGCCATCTTCTCGATCAATGTACAGGATTTCGCGTATCCGGAGAAAAGCCGCGCCGTGGTCCTGCGCATCCTGGATTTGCACGAGAAGCTGGGCGTACCGGTCGATTTCTATCTCACCGGGACGATCTTCGACGTGTACCGTACGCAGGCTCCGGACTTGATCGCACGGCTGAAGGCGTCGAAGATCGGTTCCGTGTGCTATCACGTGCGACCGCCCAGCCCGTACTATACCCGGTACGATTGGCTGGGGTTGCGTCAGATGGGGGAGGCGGAGCAGCGGCAGGTGGTACGTACCTACGAGACGCACGCGCTCGACCCGGCGACGGGCCGGACCCTGGAACGCGCGGGCGGCTACGCCGAGGTCGCCCGGGAGATGGGGTATGCGCCGTATGTCGCGGCCTTCCAGGCGGACGCCGAGGTCGGGCGTTCGGTGCACGAGGTCTTCCGCGAACTCGGCGCGCCGATGGTGATGCAACACGGGCGCGCGATCGGGCTGGGGGAGAAACTGGGCGGGACGTGGCTGCGGCCGGAGCACGTGGACCTCAAGCTGTTCACGAAGGTCGGAGAGCGCGCGGCGGACGTGGTCGAGGCGGCGTTCGCCGAAGCGCGGCGGACGGCGGGGGCGCAGGAGGGGGCGCGCGCGGGGCCGGCGGGGCCGTACTTCGTCGGGATCAAGATGCACGACAACGACTTCATCGCGGAGAAGTCCGCGTGGACGACGGTGTACCTGTCGCGGCGGCGGGTGCCGCCCTGGGACGCGACGCGACGCGCGACGCCGCTGTCGGCGGAGCGGGCGGCGGCGGTGTGGTCGCTGTACGAGGATACGGTACGATATGTAGCCGCGCAGGCGCCGCGGCTCGGCGCGATCGGCGCGCCCGGGCTGTTGGCGCGGCTTGGGTGGCAGCCGGCGGCGGGGAAGGGCGCGGGCGCCCCGGCGGCGGGTGCGGCGGGGGGGCTGGGTGAACCGGCGGCGCCGGCCGGTGCGGCGGGGGAGGAGCGGGTGGGCGCAGGGGCGGCGCCTCCGGCGCTTCCGCCGGGCGCGGGTCACGGCCCGCTGCTCTACCTTTCCGGGACCATGCACATTGAGAGCAAGCGATCGAGCTGGCCGGAGGTCGACGCCTTGCGGCGCTTTTTCGAGCGGGCGACGGCGGCCGGGCGCTCGCCGACCGCCGGCGCGGGGATGCGCTGGTCCGTGGGCGCGGATATCGGGTGGCTGCGGGGCGAGCCGCGGGCGGCGGAGTTGATTCGCGCCCTGGAGGCGCTGGGGGTACAATGGGACGTGCATGCCCACGAGCATGCCGATCGGGCGGCCTGCGCGGCGGCGATTGCTGGATACGGTGGCCACCCGACCCATGTGGCGTCCGGAGCGTTGCTCGAGGAGGTCGAGCGGTTGCGGACGCCGGTCCGCGGGGCGGGCGGCGCGGAGTGGCAGGCCGCGGTGCTCTGGGGCACGAATGCGCGGCCGGGGCACGGGCGGGGGGCCGACCTTCCCGCGATCGGCGTCTGGCGCCCGAGGAGCGGGAGCGAATTCGCGCTCGACGATCCTCAGGGGTTGCTGGTGACGGTCGGGGGCGGGCCGCTCCTGCCGGCGGGCGCGGAGAAGCTGGCGCAGGAACTGGCGGCGCCAGGCGCCGGTGCGGGCGGGCGTGGAGGCGGACCGCCGGTGGTGAGTGCGACGATCATGGTGCGGCCGAGCACGCTCACGATCATCGGGACCGAGGACGGCATCGCGGCGATCGAGGCGTGGGCGGCGAGGGTCGCAGCGCTCGGGTGCGTGCGCTGGGCGACCATTCAGGAGACCGCGGAGGCATGGACGTGCGCGGGGGCGGTTCCGTCGCGGCGCGAGGTCGAAGCCTCCTGGGCGCCCACGGGGCCGGGCGGGTCCGCGGGGCGCCCGGGCCGCGGGCCGCGGTAGGAAGTGGTCGCAACCCGGACCCGCCCGGCGACTTCTCCCGGGTCTTCCGCGGGCCATCGTACACCGGGGACCAGGTCTGGATCGGGTCGAGCGTACGCCTCGTGGCGGAGTTGGAGGAGCTGGCGGCGCACGTGCCGACGTTCCCCGCGCCCGGTTCGGCAGCAGCATCGCCGCCGGCATCCGAGTTTCTGCAGACCGCGCGCTTCGGTCTGGATCTCGTCCTCAAGCTGGCGCGCCACTCCGTGGCCGAAGAGCTGCCGATGAAGTTGGACTACTGATGGGAGACGAGTCCTTGCTGTGCTTGAGGCCGGTCCGTCGCCGGCGGTATCTCTTCCCGGCGACCCTCGTGTTGCTGCTGGCGTCGGCGTGCGGCCGATTCGCGGCCGCAGGCGGAACCGACCTGGAGCTGGTGCGCGACGGCGTCTCGGACTACGTCCTGATCGTAGCCCGCGCGGCGGCCCCGGCGGTGCGGCGCGGCGCCGAGGAGGTGCAGACCTGGGTGGCGGAAATCACCGGCGCGCGCCTGCCGATCCGCGCCGACGACGGCCCGTTGCCCGCGCGCGCGATCCTCGTCGGGCCGAGCGCGCACACCGCGGCCATCGGTGTAAACCCCGATCCCGCCCGCCTCGGGGACGAAGGGTTCGTGCTGCGCACCGTGGGCGCGCGCCTGGTCGCGGCGGGCGCGGGCCCGCGCGGCACCCTCTACGCCTGCGTCAGCCTCCTCGACCGGCTGGGCGTGCGCTGGTATACGCCTTCGGTGACGCGCGTGCCGCGCCGCGCTACCCTGGTCCTGCCCGCCCTCGACGAGAGCTCGAACCCGGCCTTCGAGTACCGCGAGCCCTTCTTCACCGAAGCCCAGGGCCGCGACTGGGCCTTCCGCAACCGCATCAACGGACACTTCACCAGGCTCGACGCCGACACCGGCGGAAAAGTCACCTACTGCCCCTGGGCGCACTCCTTCGACCTCCTGATTCCGCCGGATTTGTACGCCGACCATCCGGAGTACTTTCCGCTGATCGGCGGCGCCCGCGCCGGCGGCTACGTGCAGCGCTGCCTGACCAACCCGGAGGTCCAGGCCCGCGCGCTCGAGCGGATACGCGACTGGATACGGCAAATGCCGGATGCGCAGATCATCTCGGTCTCGCAGAACGACACCGACGGGCAGTGCCTCTGCGCGGCCTGCCGCGCGCGGGTCGAAGCCTACGGCGCGCCCTCGGGTCTTTACCTGGAATTCGTGAACCGGCTCGCCGCGGCGCTCGAGACCGAACATCCGGACAAGAAGCTCGACATGCTCGCCTACTGGTTCACCGAAGCGCCGCCGCGCGGGATCGCGCCGCGGAAGAACGTCCGCGTGCGCCTGTGCCCGATCCGGTGCTGCCAGGCGCACCCCTACGCCGCGTGCACGGCCCCGCCGACCGGCGAATTCCGCGAGCGGCTGCGCGCCTGGGCCGGCCTCACGGACGCGCTCTACATCTGGCACTACAACACGGACTTCGCGAACTACCTGCTGCCCTTTCCGGACTTCGACGAGTTCCCCGCCGAACTGCGGCTTTACCGGGAGCTGGGGGTGAAGGGGGTGTTCTGCGAAGGCGCCTATGCGCAGGGGGGAGGCGGCTCGGACGCCGAGCTGCGCTCGTGGGTGATGGCGCGGCTGCTGTGGGACCCGGCGGCGGATGCGGACGCGCTGGTGACGGAGTGGATGACGGGCGTGTACGGTGCGGCTGCGGGGCCGATGCGGGCGTGGTTCGACCTCCTGCACGGCCGCTTTCGCGGGGAGGCCGGGGCGGCGCGGCATCTTTTCGTCTACGATCCGCCGATGGCGGCCTGGCTGAGCGAGGAGATGCTGGCGGCAGGGACGAAGCTCTTTGACCAGGCGGAGGCGCTGGCGGCGGGGGACGCGACGGCGGCGGAGTACGTGGCGAAGGCGCGGCTGGCGCTGCGCTATGCGAGGTTGGCGCGCGCGCCGCGCGAGGGGGAGGAGCTGGACGCGTTCCTGGCGGAGGTGCGGCGGCGCGGGATTACGGAGTTGCGGGAAGGGCAGGCGGTGGCGGCGTGGGAGGCGGAGTACCGGAAGGCGGCGCGCGCACGGTGACGGCGCGCTCGGCCGGCTGCGATGGGCGGGCTGAGCGCGGCG
>JACRIP010000022.1 GCA_016220045.1 Planctomycetota bacterium | reverse complement strand
CCACCCGCCGTCATCCGGAACATCCCCGATCTGGCGACGCTGCGCAAGGAAGTCTTCAAGAGCACGGTGGACGGCGATTCGTTCCGGCTGGAGGGGGGACGCCAGGTGCGCATGCTGTCCATCGATTCGCCGGAGCACGACGAACCGTTCTTCGCCGAGGCGCGGGCGAAGGCCAAGTCGCTGCTCGACAAGCGGGAGGTGTGGCTGGAGTTCGACGCGGAGAAGGAGGACGACTACGGCAGGTACCTGGCCTACGTCTGGATCCGGCCGGAGCCGAACGGCCCGCCGGTGCTGCTCCAGGCGGAGCTCCTGCGCGCGGGCACGGTGCGTTTCTACGGGCATCGGGAGAATTCCCGACACAGCGCCGACCTGCTGGAGATGCAGAACGAGGCGCGCCGGGCGCGCCGCGGCGTCTGGGGCCTGCCGCCGCCGCCGCCCGCGCCCTACTACGTGTCGAGCCGGACGGGGGAGCGCTTCCATCGCCCCGACTGCGACGCGGCGCAGCACATCTCGGGCGCCGCCCGGCAGCGCTTCGACGACCGCGAGCGCGCGCTGGACAGCGGCAAGAGCCCCTGCCGCACCTGCAAACCGTAGCTTTACGAACCCGCCCGCCCGTGCTAGAGTGAGCTCCTCACCCACGAGGAGTTGCATGCCATGGCCTACGATGCCCGATCCGCCGTCGTGGACTTCATCCGCATCTTCAACAAAGCGGCGCGGTCGCAGAAGATGTACTCCCTCTCCCACCCGACCGTGCAGAAGGACGTGAACGAGGCGTTCACCGTCCTCACCGGCATCGTCGCCAAGGAACCCAACCTCTCCATCGGCACGCGCGAGGGCGTGCTCGTGGTCTGCGGCAAGGCGGTCATGGACACCTCCGCGCCGACCAAGAACTTCCTCGATACCATCAAAGCCAAGAACATCTCCAGCATCAGCTTCCACCGCGACATGACCTTCCCCGAGTTCGCCGCGCTCTCCGCTCTGCTGCTCAAGCGGATCGAAGACGTGATGAAGCACAACCGCCTCGACCCCGCCCTGCTCGAGCCCTTCAAGGGGATCAAGGTCCAGGAATTGGAGTTCGGGGACGGCGAGGGCGGCGGCGGCGGCGGCGGCGTCTCGCGCGAGGAAGTCCTGCGCCTGCTCGAAGACAACATCAAGAATGTCGTGGCGGACGCGGCCAGCAACCCGGAAGGCGTCCCCGCCGCCATGGACAAGGCGATGCAGTTCTTCCGCGACCTGGCGCCGATGCTCGAGAACCCCAACCTGCCGCCCGAGGAATGGAAGGAGAAGCTCCAGACCTCGTTCCGCACCCTCGCCGAGGGCGCGCTCCAGCCGCTCGGCGTCGGCGGCGCCACGCAGAGCGCCCAGCAGATGGTCGTCGATCTCCCCCCGCAGGTGCAGCAGCAGATGTTCGGCCGGGTCTTCGCCAACGCCGGGGACGTCCCGCCCGCGCAGGTCATGCAGCAGATGTCGCCGGGATTCCGCGGCGGCCTGGTGGCCAACGAGTTGAACGCGGGCCTGCCGCCGCCCGACCAGATGCGCCAGATCATGGCCGACCTCGCGCCCAACGCCGGCGACATGATGAGGATGCTGCCCGCCATCGCCGGCGGTCTCACCGGCACCACCGAGGAGATCGCCCGGAAGACCGAGGCGCTGCTCGAACCCGCCGCCTTCCAGTCCACCGCCGAGCTCGACCTCGACGCCGCCCGCGCCAACTTGTGCCGGCTCGCCACCCTGCTCCCGCCGGAAGCGCAGAAGGCGCTCTTCGGCGCCACCATCGAGGATCCCGGCCAGGTCGACCCCGACGCCTTCGTCAGCCGCCTCTCGCCCGAGTTCCGCGCCACGCTCATCGGCAACGAGATGAAGGTCGGCCGCGTCGATCCCGCCGCGCTCAAGGAGGCCTTCGGCAAGTACTCCTCCAACCCCGAAGACATCGTCAGCATGGTCGATGTCATCGCCGGCTCCCTGGGCAAGCTCTGCAAGACGGTCGAGGAGCGCCAGGAGAAGATGTCGGCGATCTTCGGCCTCCTGCCCATGCCCGAGGGCGGCAAGCTCCCCAAGAAGCCCGGCGGCAACATCATCCTCGTCGATACCGATCAGGCCGCCGTCACCGCCCTGCGCGCCGCCTTCCCGCCGCCCTACAAGCTCTTCGTCTTCGCCGACGGCAAGCAGGCCTTCGCGGCCGCCATGGCCGCGAAGGAAATCGACTGCCTCGTCACCTCCGTCCGCCTCCCGGGCATGAGCGGTCTCGACATCCTCGCCGGCCTCAAGAAGGCCGACAAGATCATCCCCGCCGTCATCACCGCCGCCAACGCCAACTTCTCGGAAGCCTTCGAGATCTCCTCCTATCCGAAAAAAAAGTTCTTTGTCAAGCCGGTGGACCCGCAGCGCATCCGCGCGGCGGTCGAGGACCTGAAGCCGATCGTCGAAATCCCGCTGCCGACGAGCGAGGACGAGGTCGAGAAGTTCGTCGAGGAGGAGAAGGAGAAAGCGAAGAAGGGGGAGCAGACCTCGGTCACGGAAGACGAGATGAAGAAGGCCAAGGACATCCAGATGCGGCTGATCCCGCAGGAGCTGCCGCAGATCCCGGGCTACGATCTGGGGGTGTACTACCAGGCCGCGCTCGACGTCTCGGGCGACTACTTCGACATGATCCAGCTCGACGACCACCGCTACGGCTTCATCGTCGGCGACGTGTCGGGCAAGTCGATCTCCGGCGCGATGATCATGGTCATGGCGCGCTCGGTTTTCCGCATGCTCGCGCCGATGTGCGCGACCGCGCGCGACACCGTCATCCAGATGAACAAGCCGATCCACCGCGACATCAAGAAGGGGCTCTTCTTCTCCTGTTGCTACGGCATCCTCGACCCGGAGAAGAACACCGTGGTGATCGCCAACGCGGGGCAGAACCCGCCGGTGCTCTACACGGCCGCCGATGGGTTTTCCTCCCTGCTCGACGTCAGCGGCATGCCGCTCGGCCTGTCGGCGGGCGCCATGTTCGAGAAGGCGATCAAGGAGCAGATGATCTCCCTGTCGCCCGGCGACCGGCTGGTGTTCTACACGGACGGCGTGCCCGAGGCGATGAACGCCGAAGAGGAGGAGTGGTCCGAAAAAAAGATGTTGAAGGTGATCAACGTCAACCACGACAAGGGGTCGGACGAGGTGGTGAAAGCGTTGGTGGAGGGGATCGAGGCGCACCGGGGCGAGGCGGCGCAGAGCGACGACATCACGATCCTGAACATCCGCTTCATGCCGCGGCAAGGGGACGTGGTGCCGAAGTCGGTGCTGGAGCAGATTGCGGAGCTGGAGGCGAAGGGCGAGTTGCCGACGGGCGTGAAGCGAGCGGGCGCGGCGGCGGCGGCGCCGCCGCCGGCGAAAGCGCCGGGCGCCCCGGCGCCGGCCCCGGCGCCGGTGGCGGCCGGTGCCGAAGCGTCCTCCTCGATGGGCAT
>JACRIP010000412.1 GCA_016220045.1 Planctomycetota bacterium | reverse complement strand
CCGGTGTTCACCTATCTGCGGCGCTTGATCATCGGCGAGCGCCGCGATCTCCGGGATCCGCAGCTCTTCCACAAAGTCTCGCTGGTCGCCTTCATGGCCTGGGTGGGCCTCGGCGCCGATGGCCTCTCCTCCTCGGCCTACGGCCCGGAGGAAGCCTTCAATGGGCTCCAGGGACACCCTGAGCTCACGATCTTCCTCGCGCTCGCTACCGCGCTCACCGTCCTCGTCATCTCCTCGGCCTACAGCCGCATCATCGAGCACTTCCCGGCCGGCGGCGGCGGCTACGTGGTCGCCACCAAACTGCTGGGGGCGCCGCTCGGCGTCGTCTCCGGCTGCGCCCTCCTCGTCGACTACGTCCTCACCATCTCCGTATCGATCGCCTCCGGCGCCGACCAGATCTTCAGCTTCTTGCCGCTCAATCTGCACCCGCTCAAGCTCCCCTTCCAGGCGCTCATGATCCTGGGGCTCGTGCTCGTCAACCTGCGCGGCGTCCGCGAATCCGTGGCGCTGCTCGTGCCGGTCTTCCTCTTTTTCATCTTCAGCCACATCGTGTTGCTGGGGGCGGCCTTCATCACCCACGCCGGCGACATGGTCGGCGTCGCCGCACGTATCGGCACGGGAATCCAGAAGGATTTCTCGACTATCGGGCTCGCCGGCATCCTCGCGATCCTCGCGCGCGCCTACGCCCATGGCGCCGGCACCTTCACGGGCATCGAGGCGGTCTCGAACGGCGTGCAGATCATGCGCGAACCCAAGGTGGCGACGGCCAAGCGCACGATGGTCTACATGGCGCTCTCGCTGGCGATCACGGCGGGCGGCATCCTGCTCGCCTACATGCTGGTCAATGTGACGCCCGAGCACGGGAAGACGCTGAACGCGGTCCTCGCCTCCTCGGTCGGCTTCGGGCCGTGGTTCGTGATCGTCATCTGCGTGGCCGAGGCCTGCCTCCTCGTCATCGCGGCGCAGGCCGGCTTCCTCGACGGTCCGCGCGTGATGGCCAACATGGCGCTCGACTCCTGGCTCCCCCACCGCTTCAGCTCCCTGTGCGAGCGTCTGACCTCGCACTACGGCATCCTCCTGATCGGTGGCGCGGCCGTCGCCACCCTGCTCGGGACCGGCGGCAGCACCACCCGGCTCGTGCTCATGTACTCGATCAACGTCTTCATCACTTTCTCCCTCACCGAGCTGGGCATGTGCCGCTTCTGGTTCCAGAAGCGCCGCACCGATCCGACCTGGAAGCGGCAGATCTGGATCTTCGCGGTCGGCCTCGTGCTCTGCGTTTCGATCCTCGCGCTCCAGATCTACGAGAAATGGAGCGAGGGCGGCTGGGAGACCGCGGTGATCACCTCCCTGCTCGTCCTCTTCTGCTTCGGCATCAAGACCTACTACCGGCGCATCCAGCGGCGACTCGCGCTGCTCTCCCCGGAGCAGCTCACCGCGTCGATCCCCGAGCGCGAACCGGAAAACCTGCCGCGGGAACTGGACCGCGGCAAGCGGACGGCGGTGTTGCTGGTCGGCGGCTACAACGGGCTCGGCGTCCATTCGATCCTGACGATGTGGCGCTTCTTCCCCGGCGACTTCAAGCAGATCCTCTTCGTCTCAGTCGGCGTGCTCGATTCGGGCAATTTCAAAGGTACGGAGGAGGTGGAGCGTCTGCACACGCAAACCGGCGCCGCGCTCGCCTCCTACTGCGCGCTGACGCGGCGCATGGGCATGACGTCGGGGAGCCGGCTCGCGGTGGGCTACGATCCGGTCGAGGAATGCGAGACGCTCTGCCTGGAGATTGCGAAGGAGTTCCCGCGCGCGGTTTTTTTTGCGGGGAAGCTGGTGTTCCGGCGGGAGGGCTGGTTCCACTGGCTGCTGCACAACCAGACGGCGCAGGCGTTGCAGCGGCGGCTGGAGTGGAACGGCACGCCGATGATCGTGCTGCCGATCCGGGTGGGGGATGCGGTGGCCGGGTCCAAAGTCTGACGGGTCCAAAGTCCCAAGTCCAACGAGTCCAAAGTCCAGCGAGTCCAGGATCCGGGGATCGGAAGCGAGTTTGTTGTGCGCATGTCCCCACGCCTTCTCGCAGCTTTGCCGAGGGGCGCGGGGCGTTGGCTCCCTACTGAGCGCCTTCTGGAACTGGTTTCCAGAGGGGGTTCCGGCGCGGGCCGGACTTTGGACTCGTTAGACTTTGGACTTTGGACTCCGTGGGACTTTGGACTTCGTCGAACTTTGGACTCGCTGGACTGGGGACTTTGGACTCGTCTACCGTCCCAGCGCGCGCTCCATGACGTCCCGTAGCCGCGCCTCGTCCGGCGTGGCGCGCACCGCCCCGAGCACCGCCAGCGCCGCCGCCAGGCTCGCCGTCTCCGCCGGCGCCAGGTCCCGCCGCTGCGCCAGGACCACCGCCGCCCGCAACCGCACCGCGACCGGCAGAAACCGCTCCCCCACCGCCCCCGCCAGCGCCGCGTTCGTCAGCCCCGCGTGCGCCTCCAGCAAGTCCCGGATCTGCTCCGGCCCGAACCCCGCCAATACCAGCTCCGCCCGATCCGGTTGCGACATCGCGTGCCCCACGCCCGGCTCCAGGTTCACCACCCCGTCGAAGAGTCCCGCCAGGAGCGCGAGCCGAATGGTGGCCCGCGGATCGGCCAGCGCCGCCTGCAAGCGGGCGAGCTCCGGCGCCCGGTGATGGCGCGCCGCCTGCCCCAACGCCAGCGCCGCCGGCACCCGCACCCGATCCGAACCCAGGAGCAGCAGCCGCTCCAGCGCGCGCGGCGCCTCCCGCGGGATCGCCGGGTCCGCCGGGTCCGCCGTCAGGAGCGCCAGCCCGAGCAGCACCCGGTTCTCCGGCAGATCCCCGAGCAGCTCCAGCACCAGCGCCCGATCCTCCGCCACGCCCCAGGAGAATTCCTCCGCCCCCTGCCCGTGCACGAAACGCGCCTCCAGCGCGTCCCGCCGCGCCTCCCGCGCGTGCCGCCGCCACCAGACGATCCCGAAGCCGAGATCCCCCAGCAAAATCAAGAGGAGCGCCCCCACCGTCAGGCGAAAGCCGAGCGACCCTGCGCGCTCCTGAGCCATACGACCTATCCCCTACCAGGGCCCGCGCCGCTTCCCTCCGCCGTCGCCGGCGTCGGCCGCGTGATCGCCAGGACCGAGCGCTCCAGATCGAAGTACTGCCGCGCCGCGGACAGGATCCCCTCCCTGGTCACCGCCTCCACCCGCCCGGGAAACCGGTAATGGTCCAGGTAACCCAGCCCGTAGAGGTGATCCAGCGCCACGGTCGCCGCCTGCGCTTCGTTGGTCTGCCAATCGCCGATCGCCTGCCCCACCACCGCGTTTTTCGCCGTCGCCAGCTCCAGGTCGGTGACCCCGTCGCGCTTCAGCGTCTCGATCTCGCCGCGCAGCGCCGCCACCGCCGCCTCGAGATTCTGCGGCTGCGTGACGATGTAGAAGGCAAAATACCCGGGCTCGAGCTGCACCGCCGAGAACGAGCCCACGCTGTAGGCCAGCGCCTGCTCGTCGCGCAGGTGCACGAAAAGCCGGCCCCCCATGTTCGACAGGATGTTCTGCAGCACGTCGAGGGTCCAGCGGTCCGGGTGGCCCATCGCGACCGTGCGGAAGCCCCAGATCACCGCGGCCAGGTTCTTGTCCGGCAGATCCCGGACCTCCTTGACCGCCGTGGCGGGCGCCGCCGCCGCCGGGATCTCCGGCAGGCGCAGCGGCCGGACCGGGAGCGCGCCGAAAACCCGTCGCACCTCCCCCTCGATCTCGCCGGGCGTCACGTCCCCGACCACGGCCAGGGCCAGGTTCCCCGGCACCGCGTAGCGCGCGTGGAACTCCGTCAGCCGCTCGCGGCCCAGCGCCGCGACGCTCTCCAGCGTGCCGTACTGGTACAACGAGTACGGGTGAGTCCCGTAGAAGAGCCGGTTGAAGAGGATCGCGTTCGCGTCCCAGACCTGGTCGGTCCGGGCGCGGATGTGCGCCAGCGTCTCCTGCCGCGCCTGCTCCAGTTCCTTCTCCGGGAAGGCGGGGGCGGCCAGGCAGTCCGCGAGCACTTCGAGCGCGAGGCCGAGGTCCTTGCGCATCGCCGTGACCCGCACGCCGAAGGAGTTCTTGCCGCTCACCGGGTCGATGCGCCCGCCCACCGACTCGATCCGGCGCGCGATCTCCTCGGCGCTCGCGTGCGTCGTCCCGCGCGTCAGCAGCCGCGCCATCAGGTTGCAGACGCCGTTGGTCTCGGGCGCCTCGAACCGGCTGCCGCCGAGAAACCCGGCGTAGAGCGAGACGATCGGCAGCTTGTGGTTCTCGACCACGCAGACCGTGGCGCCGTTCGGCAGGGTGAACTGCCCGGCACGCGGCGCGAGTGCACTCGCGGCAGCCGCTGCTCCGCCGCCCGCCCCGGCCGTCGCCGCCGCCGCGCCCCCATTCCCCCCCGCCGCCGGCTTCTCCGCCAGCGGCTTGAGCACCGCGACCGAGAGATTCGCCGGGATGAAGTAGTGCGCGGCGACCGCCCGGATCTCCTCCGCGGTCGTGCGCTGGATGCCGGCGACGTAGACGCGGTCGAAGTCCGCCCCGCCGGTCATCAGCTCCGAGGTGCCAAGGGCGTTCGCCTGACCCTCGATGGTCTGGCGCTGGTAGTAGAAATCGGCCGTGACCTTGTTCTTGGCGCGCGCAAGCTCCTCCTCCGTGACCGGCTCCGCGGCGAAGCGCAGGACCTCGGCGTGCGCGGCCGCGCGGGCGGCGTCCAGCTTCTCCGTCTCGAGATTGGCGGAGACGTAGAAATAGCCGGGTTCGCACGGCGTGTGGTTGCCGGCGTCGATGTCGTGGACGAGCCCCTTCTCGTCGCGCACCACGCGCGCCAGGCGCGAGGCGTCGCCGTTGCCGAGAATGGAGGCCATCAGGTCAAGCGCGTAGAGGTCGGGATGGGTGATCGGAATCGTATGCCAGCCGAGGACGAGCTTGGCGACGCGCGTGCGGAACTCGCGCTCGGCGTAGCGCGGGCCGGTCTGGAGCGGCTCCTGCGGGACGTAGATCGAGGCGAGCGGGCGGCGCGCCCAGCCCTGCCAGGCCGCGCGAAAGGTCGGCAGCGCCTCGGCGATCGAGAAGTTGCCGACCGCGACGAAGACCGCGTTGTTGGGCACGTAGACCTTGCGGTAGTAGGCGAGCAGGTCTTCGCGGGTGAGGCGGCGGAACTGATCGACCAGGCCGCCGATCGGGAAGCGGAAGGGGTGGACCTTGTAGAGGGTCGAGTGGAAGAGGTCGTGGAGGACGCGATCGGGATGGTCGAGGTAGCTCTTCAGCTCGTTGACGATGACCTCCTGCTCCTTGGCGGTCTCGCCGGGATCGAAGGAGGAGTTCTGCACGACGTCGGCGAGCGCGTCGAGAGCGGGCTCGAGGTACTCGGAGCGCACGTGAACGTGGTAGACGGTGCGGTCGTAGTTGGTGTAGGCGTTGAGGTCGCCGCCGGCGGCGGCGATGTCGCGCGCGAACTGGCCGACGCCGCGGCGGGGAGTGCCCTTGAAGAGCATGTGCTCGACGAAATGGCTCATGCCGCAGCCGAGGAGTTCGTGCTCGTGGATGGAGCCGGCGCGGAACCAGGCCTGGAGGGTGAGGAGGGGCGCGGTATGGTCCTCCTGGAGGAGGAGCACCATGCCGTTATCGAGGAGCTCGCGATGCGTGGCGGGCGCGGACAGACTGGACGAAGTCGGCATCAGGTCCCTTTCTGAATTGTCTCATTGTCTCATTGGCGCATTGTCTCATTGGACGTTCTGTGCCGCAGGGGCGCGCGCGGGCGAACCGGGGGCGTCGATTCAAGCGTTGGGCGTCCGGCACGCTGGCTATCTTTGGCCGAGGCGTCGGGGCGCCCCCTATGGCCGCCCTCGAGGGGCCGATTCGCGGGCGCGGGCGCTCACAAGGGGCGCGTCCCAGCAATCAGGCGGCGCCGGTTTGTTGCATGCTGCGTCCTGGAGACCCGGGTGCGCCACGGTACGCCCGTGTGGCACGGAGAGTCTAATGAGACAGTGGGACAATGAGACCATGCGACAATGGGTTGAAGATGCGGGGTGGGGTACGCGCCAAGTCCTTCCGCCGCGGGGCCCCTCCCTGCTCGCGCTAGGACTTCCCGAGCCAGTCCTGCCACGGGCGGACGGCCTTCTCCACGTCGGCGGGCGCGGCATCGGAGGGGACTTTCGCGGTGATGCCGGTCAGGCTGCTGAGGAGCGCGGCGGCGGCGGGCCAGGCGGAGCGGCGCGCGGTGGAGCGCAGCACGCCCAGGAGCGGCGCGGCGGCGTCCCGCCCGAATTGGTGGAGCTCCTCCTCGTAGCGCTTCTGCTGCGCGGCGTCCACCGTCGCATAGACGCCGAGAATCTCCTCGACCCGGGTTTTCACCTTATCCTGTTGCGCTTCTTCGTGGCTCAGGCCGTCGCGGCACAGGTCGGCCAGGGCCGACAGCTCGATGCGCAGCGCGTCGGGCGTGGACTCCTGCGCCAGGAATTCGGTCAGCTCCTTGAGCGCCGGCGCGTACTCTTTCCGTTTGACGCGGAGCGTGCTGAGCGCGAGCTGGCGGCTCCACCACGAGACCGAACCCTTCTCCTCTCGGCCGAGCAGCCAGGCCAGGAGCTCGCGGGCGCGGTCGAAGTCGCCGAGCTCGCGGGCGCAGAGGGCGAGGTGCTCCTTGAGGAGGGCATCCTCGGGGGCGCTCTTTTCCGCCGCCTCCAGGAGGGGCAGCGCTTCCTTCCACTGCTTGGCTTCGACCAGGCAGGCGGCGAGCCGGCGCTGGGCGGCCAGCCGGCGGGCGGCGTTGGCGGGCGCGGCGAAGTCCGGATCCGCGAGGAGCGCGGTGAGGATCTCGATCTCCTGGGGCGCGCGGCCGGCCGCGCCGAGCTGCGCCGCCACCGCGTCCATCTGCGCCGCGTCGCCCTTAATCAGGAGCTTGATGGCTTCCCAGGCGGCGGCGCCGACCTGGGGCTCGGCGTCGCCGAGCGCCGCCACCAGCGGCTCGATCGACTCCGGGCCGGCGACCCGGGCGATCCCCCGAGCCGCCAGTTCGCGCACGCGCGGATCCTTGTCGGTGCGCAGGGCGATGCGCAACGGCTCCACTGCGCCGGCCATCCGCAGGTTGCCGAGCGCTTCGACCGCGCTCTGGCGCACGTCGGAGAATTCCTCGTCCAGGAGCGCGATGAGGGGCGCGAGGGCCGCGGGGTCGGCCAGTTTCCCGAGGCTGTTGGCCGCGGACCAGAGCGCCTTGCGGTCCTTCCGCAGGTGGGCGGCCTGGAGGAAGAGGAGCAGGTCGGCCGTGCAGGAGGAGTCGCCGAGCTCGCCGAGGGCTTCGACCGCGCGCAGGACGACTTCCGGATTGGCGGAACCGCGCATCAGGTCGCGCAGCGGGCGCACCGCGGCGGCCGGGCGCACGCGCTTGACGCAATCGAGGGCGGCGAGCAGGACCACCGGATCGCGGTCGCCCAGGGCGGCGGTGAGGCCGCGCTCCGCCTCCGGCCCGCCGAGCTTGCAGAGCGCCAGCAGCGCCTCCTTGCGCACCGTGGCGTTTTCGTGGCCGAGCAGCCCGGCCAGGCCGGCGACCGCGCGCTCGTCGCCCACGCTCCCCAGCGTGGCGGCGACCGCGACCACCGAATCGGTGTCCGGCTCGCTCAGGAGCCGCACCAGGACCGGCACCGCCTCCTTCGACTTCTCCTTGCCGAGCTTGCCGATCTCCTCGAGCACGCCACGCCGGATATCGCGGTACTCCGGCGCTTCCAGGAAACCGATCAGCGCCGCCGCGACCGCCTTGTCGTTCGCCTCCTTGCGCGCCGGCTCCAGCGTCAGTTGCAGGACGCGCAGCTTGAGGTCGCGGATTGCGGCATCTTTTTTTGCGGACTCGGCGCCGGAGGCCTCGCGCGCGCGGTCGAGGTCGTCGAAGGCCGAGTCGAGCCAGACCTCGCGCGGGCGGCCCTTGTTCTGGGTCCACCACGCGCTCCAGGCGGCGGGATCGACGAAGCGGCGGCGCGTGATCTGGTAGAGCGCGCCCGCGACCTCGGCGCGCGCGGTGGGATCGGGATGATCGAGCAGGGCGAGCAGCGGTTCGACCGCCTCGCGGGAGTGGGAACGGCCGAGCACCATGATCATGCGCACGGCGACCGGGAGGGGCAGATCGGGAGTGCGCAGGGCGAGGGCGAGGTGCGGCACGACGCCGCGCAGCGCGCCCAGGCAATCGACCAGGGCGGGGACCAGCTTCTCGCGGTCGCCGGCGAGGAGCGCGAGCAACTGCGGCAGGAACCGCTCGTCGCGTTGCGCGCGGATCGCGGCGCACACGGCTTCTACGACGCGGTCGTCGGGCGAGGCGAGGGCCTCGCGCAGGGCGTCCGCGGCGGCGGCCTCGGGTGAACGCAGCAGATCGTACGCGGCCAGCGCGCGCACCGAGTCGCTGCCGCCCTGGAGCAGCCGCTCGCGCCACTCGCCGACGCCCTCGGGGCCGGGAGCTTCGGCGGGCTCGGGCGCGTCGGCCGGGGGTTCCTGGCCGGGCGTGAGAAACACCGGCGCGACCGGTTGGGGCGGGGGCATCGGGTCGCCCCCGCCGTGGGCGCGGACGCGGGACGGGGCGCCGGCGCCCCACGCGACGACGAGAAGCACGGCAAGAACGCGGTACGGGTGGGTGGATTTCATGCAAACTCTCCCCGGAACCCCCTGGAATGGAAGGCCCAGTATAGGGCCACGGCGGCCGAGATTCAACCATCAAAATCGTCCGCCGTGCACGGCCGTTCTCGCCTCTCGACGGTACCGGTCGAATCCATCGAAACCATGGCCTCCGTCGTCCTCGGATCTCGTACTCGTACTCGTACTCGAATGCCCTGGGCGTTCGAGTACGAGTACGAGTAGGAGAAAGACCGGGGCGCCGGCGTGCCGCCGATGCGGCAACCCGGTACTCGGCGTCGCCGGGATGACGAGCGAGGGGACAGGCGCGTCCGCGCATTTCGCGGGTACCGAAGCCTGCCGCCCGTTATAATCCGCGGGCATGGAAGAGCTTGGGAAGGACTCGCGCTTCGGGCGCATGCTGGTGGACGAAGGACTGGCGAGCGAGCCGGCGGTGCGGGCGGCATTGGCGGAGCAGGAGCGCGAGCTCGCTCTCGGGCGAACGCCTGATCGGCTGGGCGAGATCCTGGTCAAGCGCGGGCACATCCGGCCGGAGGCGGTGCTGCGCGCGCTG
>JACRIP010000425.1 GCA_016220045.1 Planctomycetota bacterium | reverse complement strand
TGCCGGATCAGCTCCGCCGCCCGCGCCAGCTCCAGCCGCCGGGCGTCCGCGGTTCGCCGCTGGAGAAGCGTCACGCCGCCGACCACGAGCATGAAGAGCAGGCTCGCCGCCACCGCCGCCACCGCCGGCCGATTCTTGCGCAGCCGCCGGACGATGCGTTCGGCGCCCGAGATCGGCCGCGCTTCGATCGGTTCGCCATCCAGGAAACGCCCGAGATCGTCGGCCAGCGCGCCCGCGCTCCCGTAGCGGCGCGCCGGCTGTTTCTCCAGGCATTTCAGGCAGATGGTCTCGAGGTCGCGGTGCGCGCGGCGCCCGCCCGGGCCCGGCGCGACCACCTTCGAGGGCGGCACCGGCTCGGTGCGCACGATCGCGAGCAGGATCTCCAGCGGCGTCTGCCCGGTGAAGGGCGTCCGCCCGACCAGATGCTCATACAGCATCACCCCGAGGCTCCAGATGTCGGTCGCCGCCCCGATCTCCGTGATCCGGCCCTCGGCCTGCTCCGGCGCCATGTAGAGCGGCGTGCCCATGACGGTGCCGCTCAGCGTCGAGCCGCGCCCGGCCGCGCCCTCCCGCACTTCCTTCGCCAGCCCGAAGTCCGTCACGTACGGCCGGCCGGCCGCGTCGAGCAGGATGTTGGCGGGCTTCACGTCGCGGTGGACCACGCCGGCGACGTGGGCCGCGTGGAGCGCGCCCGCGACGTCGCGCAGCACCTCCAGGAAACGCCGGGGCGGCAGCCGGCGCTTCGCCGCCTCCAGGCTTTCCCCTTCGATGAAGTCCATGGTGAAGAAGTGGCGCGCCTCGTGGGTGCCGACGTCATGGACCTGGACGATGTTGGGATGGCGCAGGCGACCGGCCGAGCGCGCCTCGCGCTGGAAGCGTTCGATGTCCTCGGCGCCGGCGCCGGCCTCGGCGAGCAGGAGCTTGAGCGCGACCAGGCGCTTGAGCTCGCCGTCCCAGGCTTTGTGGACGATGCCCATGCCGCCGCGCCCCAGCTCCTTGAGCAGGCGATAGCGGCCGAAGGGGAGGCCGGCCGGCTCGGGCGGGGCACCGGCGCCGGACGCGGGCGCGGCCGCCGCGGCGGAGGGCGCGACCCAGCCGGGAGGCGCCATGCCCTCGATGCGCAGGGTCGGGGCGGTTGCGCTCCCGACGGGTGTGGGGGTGACGGCGTCGGGCGCGGCCGCGACTCCGGCCGGCCGGCCGGGCGTGGGTGCCAGGGTTTCTGCCGTAGCCGCATCGCGCACGAGGGGAAGCGCGAACGCCGGAGCAGGCGGCGCGGGAGCCGGCGGCGGCGCGGGCAGCGGGAGGACCGTGCCGCGCAGGGTTTCCGCCACCTGCGCGGCGGGGCCGCCCGGCGCGGGCGGGGGCGGGCGCGGAGACGCCGTCGCGTCCTGGAGCGCGAGCGCGTCCTTGACCTGCTGTTCCGTAAGCACCCCGCGCGCCACGAGAATCTCGCCGAGCCGCAGACCGATGCCGTGCTCGTGCAGCACGGTCTGGGTGCGGATCGCCTCCTCCACCTGGTCTTCGCCGGCGAGCCCGTGGGCCACGAGGCGGCGCCCGAAGCGCGAGTCCGCCGGCCAGTCCGGATCGCGCGGCGGGGGCGTGAGCAGGGCATTCTCCTGAGTCACCAGCAGGTCCGCGAGCGCCTCGATCGAAAGGTGTCCGCCCTGACACAGGAGGGTCCCGATGCGCGGCGGGGGCGTGCCGTCCGCGCCGAGCCGGGCCTGTTCGCGGAGGCAGAGGTCGAGCTGGGCCGGGGTCACCAGGCCCCGGCGCAGGGCGAGTTGTCCGAGCAGTACGTCCTGACGCGGTCGCGCCATGCGCCCTACTTGCCTTTCCCCACGGGTTCCGGCGCCGGCGGCGGCTCGTCCGGGAACGGCGGCGGGACCGGGCCGGGATGGGTGTAGGCGAGCTGAAAGAGGAAGAAGAAGGCCTTGCCGAGCGTGAGTCGGGAGGCGGTATCGAGGCGCGGCCGTCCCGCCTGCTCCATCTTCTCAAGTTCGCCGAAGAGGTAGTCGATCGTCGCCCGGTCGCCGTCGGTGAGCGCGGTGGAGGCGCGCAGCTTGCGGAACATGCGGGCGGCGTCGCGCGCGCACTCCACGCCGATCGGGGGCACGCCGGCGTAGGCCCACCGCCGGTCGGTACCGCCCGCGTGCATCAGCGCGCGCGCGGCGTAGCGCGCGGAGTCGAGGAGGATGCGGTAGTCGATGGTCGCCGGCGTATCGGTGGTCTTGTGGTAGAAGGTGAAGCCGGGGTTGGTCAGCCAGACGGCCGGGATCGGCGGCTTCAGCTCGTAGAAGCAGTCGTGGTCGCTATGGAAGCGCGGGATCAGGCCGCGGTGGACGAACACGACGTCGTGTTCGGCGAAACCGACGGTGCCGCGCCAGAATTCGAGTGCATCGGGTGAACGCTCTAGTCCCGAGAGGACGATGGTCCCGTAGTCGGGGACGATGCGGCGGCCGAGCGGGTCGGCGGAGATGGCGAGCACGATCCGGTCGAGGGGGACGGTCGGGGCGGCGAGCCAGGCGCGGGCGCCGGAGAGTCCGTTCTCCTCGTCGTCGGTGATGAGGAAGAGGACGGAGCGGCGGGGCGCGGCGCCGGGGGCGGCCAGCGCGCGCGCCGTTTCGAGCGCGACCGCGACGCCGCCGGCGTTATCGAAGGCGCCGGCGAAGGGTACGCCCTGGGCATCGACGCCGAGGTGGTCGTAGTGGGCAAGGAGGACGAGGACCTCGCGGGCCAGGACCGGGTCGCTGCCGCGCACCATGCCGACGACGTCGTAGCCGGTGTCGTTGGCGTGGGGGACGATGCTGCCGTCGGCGGCGCGCGCGAGTTTTCCCCGGTTGGGGTGGCTCGGGTAGGGGAAGAGGTAATCGCCGTCCTGGCCCATGGGCACGAGGCCGAGGTCGGCCATGCGGGCGCGCACCCAGTCGCGCGCCTGGCGGTGGCCGGGGGTGCCGGAGATGCGGCCGGCGCGTTCGGGTGCGGCGAGGAAGTCGACGGCCTCCTTGAGGCGGCGGGCGGTGATGGCGGCGACGCCGGCCTCCTGCTCGGGCGAAAACCCGAGGCGC
>JACRIP010000420.1 GCA_016220045.1 Planctomycetota bacterium | reverse complement strand
TCGCGCCCGACGGGGCGCACCACCCGCCCCTCCTCCTCGCCGCCGGACGGGTCGTCGAGCGCGGAACCGTCCCCATTCCGGTCGTCGGGCGGCCGGAAGAGCGGCGCGACTTCGGAGGCGTGCAGGAAGCCGTTGTGGGCCAGGCCGATATCCACGAACGCCGCGGCCAGGCCGGGCAGGACGTTCAGGACGCGGCCCTTGTAGATGTTCCCGACCAGGGTTTCGCGCGCGGCGCGTTCCAGGTAGAACTCCTCGAGCACGCCGTCCTCGACGACGGCGATACGCGATTCCTCGCTCTCGAGGCAGTTGATCAGCATCCGTTTCACGGGTGGAGGTTCCTCACGAGCGGGGTTGGGGGGCCGCGGCCGGGCGCACCGGCTTGCGGCGCGGAATGATGTCGGTGCGGAGCTTGCGGGCGAGCCAGGCTTCCCCCATCAGGTCCGAGGGGAGGCCGAGGGCGCGCAGGATCTCGTCGATGCGCGCCGAACCGCTCGGCGTGACGATGATCTCGGCGTAGAGCCGGCCGTTTTCCAGTTTAAGGGACTTAATGTAGGGGCGAACGTCGATCGTCCGGGCGCCGTCGGGCGACGGGCGTTCGAGCTTGATCTGGGTGCGGGCGAGGGCGGCCTCGAGGTCCGCGGGCGAAGGGGGCGGGAGGGTCAGGAACTCAATGCAGTACAGGAGGACGCCGACCTCCTCCTTCACGCCGACGCGCAGGGGATCCACGGAGCGCGCGGGCAGCTCGGGGGGCAGCTCGGCGACGAGGCGGGAGAGGAGCGCGTCGGGCGCGAGCCAGGCGGCGAGGTCGATCTCGAAGACCTCGTCCTCGGACTCGATGCCGAGCTGGAGGGCGGCGGGGAAGGCGATGCGGGGGCGGGGATTGAAGCCCTCGCTCATGGCGACCGGGAGGTCGGCGCGGCGCACCGCGCGCTCGACGGTCCGCATCAGGTCGTGGTGGGAGAGGAAGCGCAGCTTGCCGAGCTTGGCGAAGCGAACCCGGTAGGAGTATTTCCGCATCCAGGGGGGCCGTCGATGTCGTGGGAGAAAGCGGGGTAGATCGCCACCGAACACACGCAACCCACCGAGCGGTGGGTTGCGTGCGTTCGGAGACGATTCCCCCTCGCCTTCGCCCCGGGCGCCTCGCTACTGCTTCAGGCCTTCGAATTCGGCTTCCTGCTGGCGCCGGCGCTCATCCAGGCGCTTCAGCATCGTCGCGGCGTCCTCGCCCGCGGCGCGGGTCTTTTCCCATTCTTCCGTGTTGCGGGCCTCGCGCACCGCCGCCTCGCGGCGCAGTTCGAGCGCGGTCTCCTTGGCGCCCTTGATGATGCGCGCGGTCACGAAGATGATCAGGTGGCTCTTGGTCGCCTGGTCGCGCTTCTGCTTGAAGAGCCAGCCGAGACCGGGGATATCCCCGAGGAAGGGGACTTTCTCGGTGATCTTGGTCTCGCGGTCCTCGACCAGGCCGCCGATCACGCCGGTCTGGCCGCTCTCGAGCAGCATCCGGGTGACGACGGTGGAGGTCGCAATGCGCGGCAGGTCGATGATCTGGACCTGGTTGCCGGTCTGGATGGTGAAGCGCTCAAAGCCCTGGATCAGACCCGCTCCCGTGCCGCGGCCGGAAAGGGACTGGTTCTGCGGGATCACCGTCAGCATCACCGAGTTCACTTCGCGCACGATGTGCGGGATGATCATGAGCTGGAACCCGGTCTGGACCGGCGAGTTCGAGGCCTCGGTCAGCGTGAAGGTGATATTGCCGGTCGAATCGGACTGGGAGGTGACCTGGGGGTAGCGGATGGTTTCGCCGACGAAGATGGTGGCTTCCTGGTTGTCGACCGCCATGAGCTGGGGCGCCTGGAGCACGGTAGACGCCGTATCCTGTTCGAAGAGGCGGAGGGTGGCGGTCACGTCGTACTGGGTGAGGAAGAACTGGGTGACGTTCTGGCGGGAGTGGCCGAGTCCGAACGGCAGGGAGGTGACCATGCCGTTGAGGACGCCGAAGGGCGTAAGGGGGGCGCCGCTGGGCGAGGCGGCGGAGGAGGGCGTGCCGGCGGCCTGGTCGCCGACGCTGCTCAGGCCGGGGTTGAACGGCGCGAGGGCCTTGGTGGAGGCGGTGAAGCCCTGGTTCTGGGCGGCGTCGAGGAGGTTGATGCCGAACTGGGAGAGTTCCTCGTTGGCGGTGGTGATGAAGCGGCACTCGATGAGGACCTGGTCGGGCTCGATGTCGAGGCGGGCGATCATCTTGGCCATCTCGTCGAGGACGGGCTTGGTGTCGGTGACGATGATGGTGTTGGTCGGCAGGTCGAACTCGAGGGTGCCGATGGTGACGCCCTTCACGCTCTTGGAGAGCATGTTGGAAAGGGCCTTGAGCAGGGTGAATTCCTTAACCGGGTCGGTGGTGGCCTTGGTCTCGCCGACCGCGTAGCTGGTCTTGATGCTGCCCTTGAAGGTGGGGGGCGGGCGCAGGAAGCGCATGCGGAACATGCGGGTTTCAAGCTGCGCCTGGAGGTCCTCGGGCCGGACCACGCGGATCACTTCGTTCGGTTCCTGCACGGTGGCGTAGCCGGCGGTCTTGACCACCGAATCGAGGGCGTTGCGCCAGGGAACGTTGGAGAAGCGCATGGTGACTTCGCCCTTGACGAACTCCGAGATCACGATGGAGGCGCCGGCGTACTTGGCGATGATGTTGATGACCTTGTCGAGGGGGGCCTTGTCGAACTCCATGGTGACGCGGGGGGGCTTGGAGACGAGGATGCGCTTGGCGGAGACTTCGTCGGCCACGCAGCCGGTGTGGAGCATGACGGTGTCGAGGGCCTCGCGCCACGGGAGGTTGGTGAAGGTCTCGGTGACGCGGTCTTCGAGCCCGGGCGTGGGGATGACGTTGACGCCGGAGAGGCGCGAGAGGTGTTCGAGGACCTCGGGGAGCGGCTTGTCCTTCCACTCGACCGTGACGAGGCTGGTGGCCGGGAGCCCGGAGGTCTCCGGGTTCATGGCCTCCTCAGCCGCGGCGGCGCCGCCGATCGCGGGGGCCGGAGCGTCCGCGCCGGCCGGCGGCGCTTCCTGTGCCGCAAGGGGCAGCGCGAACAGACCGGCTGCCACCATCCAGAGAGCCGAGCGCACGAACGGAGTCATCAGAGCACCCTCCTGAGGGGGGTTCCTGTCCCCCTGGTCCCGGGCACGTACCCGGGAGCGGGGCGACAGGAACGACAACGGATTGGATCCCTACGGCTATGCTTCTTGACACCGCGTCCAGAATTGCGGATTTCGAATTTCGGATTGCGGATTGACGCAAACCGGCGAATCCAGCAGCTAATCCGCAATTCGAAATCCGAAATCCGCAATCGAACGGTGTTGGAGCGGTTGGGTTTCGGGCGCGAGACTGACCTGGCGAACGGCGATTCCCGCTCTACGACTGCCTTCCCATCTCCACCCGGATCTCCTCGCCGCGGTAATCGAAGAGCACGGCGCCGCGCTCAATGCGTTTGACGCGCAGCTCCGCACTCAGGTCTTCCCCTTCGGCCTTGACCTGGTCCTGGCCGGCGACGCTGAGGAAGCAGGTCGAACTGGAGGAGGAGACGCGCAGGTTCGACTCCACCGAGATCCGGTCGCCGAGCAGCTCGACGCCCATGCGGAACGGGACCTCGCGCGGCACGAGGTGGTAGATGATGCCGGTGATCTTGGGCTTCTTGCCCTCGAACTCGATGCGCAGCTTGGCGCGTTCCGCGAGACGGCGGACCTTCTCATAGAGAAGCTCCACCTGAGGAGCGTAGCGGGTGCCGGCGAGCTCGGGGCGCTTGGCGATGGATTCCGCCTCGGCGCGCTTGGCTTCGATCGGCGGATACTGGGCCTGCCCGAACATCTCGTCCGCTTCCTTGTGGATCTTGTCGACCTGGGCGACGAGCCGCTCCAGGCCGCTCCACAGCTCCTCCGCCTCGGCCTTGAGCTTGCCGATGGCGATGCGATGGCCGTCGTTCTTGATCTTGACCTTGTCCTGGAACTCCTGCCAGACATAGAGCACGTCGTTGTAGCTTTTCTCGAGACTCTGCTGCAGGCGGTTCGGGTCCGCCGCGTACTTCTTCTTGGCCTCGCGCATCGACTCCACGTTTTCGCGCGCCGCCTGCAGGAGGCGCTGGATCTCCGCCTCGGGCATCGGCCGGGACTTCTGCGGCGCGTTCGTGCCGGGCGCGTCGGCGGGGTCGCCGACCTTGAGCTTGTCCTTGGGCGTCATGGCGACGCGGAAGGGGTCGCGGCGGCCGCGCGCGGCGAGTTCGAAGCGCTGGCCGACCTTGGCGGCCTCTTCGGTGCGCACGAAAATCCGCGTGACGTCGCCCTCGCGCATTTCCAGGATGCGCCCGTTCTCGTCCACGAAGTAGATCCGGTCGATCGGCTTGTCGCCGCGGCGGCCGGTAGCGCGGCAGGACCAGCCCTGGACCGACTCGTCCGCGAAGGAGCGGGTGGCGTGCTCGCGCACCTCGATCTCCCAGGTCTCGGTCGGGGGTTCGGCGAGGCCGGTGAAATGCTGGAATTGCCAGCGCTTGCCTTCGACCAGGCCCTTCTTGGAGAGCCACTTGCCGAGCATGCACTCCAGGCCGGCGTCCTTGGTCGTCCAGTCGGCGTCGAAATTCCCCTGAGCGGTGACCAGGAACAGGTGTTCCTGGCTGACGCGCAGGCTGTAGCGTTTCTCTTCTTCGCCCTTGAACGCGCCCATCTCGCCTTCGATGAACTCGTAGTCGTAATTGGTGATGGTGGAGAGGCGGGCGCTGGTCTCGGCGTCGAGGAGTTTGCGCGGGCGCATTTCCTCTTCGTAGAGGAGGCGGAGGGCGGGCTGGCCCTTGAAGGTGGTCTTGGCGATCGTGTGATGGCCGTAGCCGATGGGGTCGTCCTTTTCGAGGATGCGGTACCAGAGCTCTTCCTCGTAGGTCTTTGGGGCGGGGGGGACGGCGGGCTTTTCGGCGGGCTTGCCCGGCGCCGCCGGCTGGGGCGGCTGCTCTTGGGCGTAGAGCGACGCGAGCGCAACGGCGGCCAGGAGCCCGGCCGCGCAGAGGGCGTTGCGAAGGAGTCGCGCAAACATCGGTGGTGCCTCGAACATGTGTCCGATCCGGGGATCCCGCGCCGGGATCAGGTACGTGCCTTGCGGCGGCTAGTGTCCCGTCAACGTCGTTGCTTGGGGTCGTTCGATTCGTGGCCCCTCGGGGCGCCTCACGAGGCGCCCCTACACGGACCGGAAGATTCGATGTTGACAGGACGCTAGGAACCGCCGCCGGGGGCCGCGGGGGGTCCTGCGGGGGCGACCGGGGCGGTAAAGACGTAGGTGCTCACCACCATCGTGGCGCCGACCCACGTGCGCAGGTCCTTGGCCTCTTTGCTCACCTCGACGCGCTGCTTGGGGGTGAACGTCACGTTGTCGACCTTGATGAAGCGCTCGTAGGTCTCGACGAAGTAGATGAAGCGTGCGAGCTCGTAGAAGCCGCCATCGAGGGTCAGGGTGTAGGAGACCTGCTCAAAGGGCTGGGCCGGGCCGATGGCCGGCTGGTTGATCTGGGGGTTGCGCGTGATCGTCGGCAGCTTGACCTGGGCGTCGTTGGCGAAGCGGTTCATCGTCTCGACGAACTGCGTGTACTTGACCTCGGCGGCGGTGGGGAGGATGCGCTTGAACTGCTCTTCGACTTCCTGGAGCTTCTGCAGCTCGATGCGGAGCTGGGCGAGTTCGGCGAATTTCGCCTTGAGCATGTCGATTTCCGCGGTGACCGCGGTGATCTCGGTCTGCGCCGGGTCCCAGCGGCTGGAGTACAGATAGTACGCGAATCCGGAAAAGCCCAGGATGACGACCAGAAAGAGGCCGGCGGTCGCCACGAGGAGCTGTTTCTCGCTGAAGCGCATGGCTACACCTGAGGGTCGGAAGAGTACGGTAGCGACGGGATCGATCGACTAGTGTCCCGTCAAGGTCGTTGCTTAGGGTCGTTCGATTCGTGGCCCCTCGTTGCGCCTCACGAGGCGCCCCTACGCGGACCGGAAGATTCGATGTTGACAGGACACTAGCTGCCAGCGCCCCCGGGGGGGACCGGCGGGCCGGGTTTGGGCGCCGTCTTCACGCCGACGAGCCCCAAGGTGTACTTGAGGGCGACCTCTTCGACGAAGGAAGTCATGGCTTCGACGCCGAGGTCGGGGTCGTTGAGGAAGCGGAAGCCGGAGGTCTGCACGATCGACACCGGACCGGGCGCGGTCGCCGGCGGCGGCAGGAACTTCTCCTCGAGCTTATTGCCGAACTCCGTATAGTTGATTTTTCCGTCGGTCGCGCTGCGGCATTCGAGCAGCATATAGAACTCGACCGTGGAGTTGGGCTTCATCTTGCCGGGGCCGAAGTACAGGGTGACCGGAGGGGCGCCGTCGCCGCACCGGAGCGAGGTCAGCCATACGGTGGGGCAATCGTTGATGACGTCGCACAGCTTGTCGATTTCGAAGGACCAGAGAAAGGTGCGGCTGCCGCGGATCGACTCGATGGCCCGTTTGCGCTTGTCGGCTTCTTCGCGCTTGGCCTTGACCTGGTCATACTCCTTGACCTGCTCGCGCCGTCCGTCGCGATCCGCCTGGAGGCTGGCGAGGCGGGTTTCGGCCTCGGCGACCTTCAGGTAGAAAAGCGCGTTGGCGACGAGGAGCCCGAAGGAGACGCCGACGCCGACGAAGATGGAGATCAACCGCGGGAGCGGCGTGCGCTCGGGGTGGCGCTTCTCGATCGGCAGCAGGTTGACGCGAATCATGGATCAGTCCTTGCGGATGCGCGCGGCGAGCCCGATGGCCACCGCGAGTTGGGGCGCGAAGGAGCGCAGGTCGGCGGGGTTGACGCGGTCGGTGCGGATGACGAGGGCTTCGGTCGGGTCCCAGCGCACGGGGTTCTTGCCGAAGGTGCGCTGGAAGGTCTCGTCGAGCCCCATGAGCAGCGAGCCGCCGCCCGAGAGGTAGATGTCGTCCACCTCGCGATCGAACTGCGTCTTGAAGTAGTCGAACGACAGGTAGATTTCGTGGCAGAGGTCGTCCAGGACCGAACCGACGGCTTCGTGGACCTCTTCGGTGCGCGGGCCGGGGTTGCGCTTGACGGCTTCCGCCTGGGAGGCGTCGATCGAGAGGCGCTTGCCGATGGCTTCGGTGAAGTCCGAGCCGGCGACGTAGATTTCGCGGGTGAAGTAGGAGTCGGCGCCGACGAGGATGTTGATATTGGTCTTGTAGGAGCCGACGTCGACGAGCGCGATCGTCCGGTCGCTCGGCTGCGAGCCGGGACGAAGCGCGGTGGTGAGTTCGAAGGCGTTGCCGAGCGCGAAGGAATCGACGTCGATGATGTTGGGGATCAGCCCGGTCTCTTCGAGGACCGCGACGTGGTCGTCCACGAAGGAGCGCTTGACGGCGACGAGGAGCACGCGCATTTCGTCGCCCTTTCCGGCGACTCCGCTGCCGCCGCCGCCACTGCTGCCGACGCCGGCGGCCGCGGCCACCCGCTCCTCGAGGCGCTGGCAGTCGAGGATGACGTCTTCGACTTCAAAGGGGATGTACTTACCGGCCTCGTAGCGCACGGCGTTGCGCAGCTCTTCGTCGGACATGGCGGGCATATTGATATAGCGGACGATCACGGCACGGCCGGAGACCGCGGTCACGGTGCGCTTGGTGTGAAATCCGCCGCGCGACAGGATTTCGCGCAGCGCATCGCGCAACTGCGAGGCGTTGCTGAGCTCGATGATGTCCATGGCGGTGAGCTCGAGCTGGTCGCGGGACTCGGTCAACTCCACCGCCTTGATGAAGCGGCTGCCGATGTCCAGGCCGATAAGCGATCGTCTCGCCATGGATCAACCCTTGTGCGCTAGTGGCGTTTCGCCGGGTGGAGTTCGCAGGCTTTGTTATAGGAATCGATGTCGCTGATGTCGAACCAGGAGCCGCGGACGAGGTAGCCCCAGAGATCGACCTGCCGGTGGAGCCACTCCAGGTAGTACCCGGGTGCGTCGCGGTTCTGGCCCCGTTCCAGGTACTCGGCGATGAGCTTGAGCTGCTTGCGCGGCAACAGGTACAGGCCGGTCGAAATCAGCGAGGTCTCCGGGGTCGGGGGCTTTTCCTCGAAGCGGACGATGCGGCCGTGGGCATCCAGTTCGACGCCGCTGTATTGCGAAACCGGTTCGCGTTCGCCCAAGTCCTTCAGGGCGACCGTCGCGCCGTGTTTGCGGAAGAAGGCGGCGAAGTCCTGCGGGTCGTATTCGATCAGGTTGTCGCCCGCGATCACCAGCAAGTCGTCGCGGATGCGACCGCGTTCGATGGCGAACTGCATGTCCCCGACCGCGCCGAGCCGGTCCTCATGGCTGAGGGTGCCGTCGTCCAGGATGCGAATCGGGCGGGCGGAACGATAGGTTCCGGCCCATTTCTCGAACTGCTCCGCGAAGCGATGGTTGCTGAGGACGAAGATTTCGTCCAGTTCGGGAATCTGGGACAAGGGCTCGATGATCCACTCCAAGATCGGACGGCCGCCGATCGGGAGCAGCGACTTGGGACGATCCTTGGTCAGGGGATAGAGCCGCGCGGCGTAGCCTGCCCCGAGGACGAGGGCCTTCAAGGGCGTCTCCGCTAGTCGGGAAGGACGATCGTGGGATCCAGTCCGCCGGGCTTCGGCGAACGGGGTACTTCGCCTTCCTGAAGGGTAAATCGGCATTTTAGGCGGGGGCATTGAGCGTGTCAAGCGAAATTCCGATATCGTGGCGCAGCGGGTGCGCAGGGCGGAGGAATGTTCTCGGACCGACCGTAGGCAACCGTAAGCAATTGCCGACCGGGCGGTTAGGGGGGGGGCGAGGGGGGGGGCCACGGGGCGCGTGGGTGGTACGGACGTGCCCCCACCCCAGCCCTCCCCCCCGCCCCCGTCGCGCGGGGCGCGTCGGGGGGCAGGGGGGGCGGGGGGGGGGGGCGGTGGGGGTGGGGCGGGCACCCAGGCAGGGGGGCCGGGGGGGGGGGG
>JACRIP010000419.1 GCA_016220045.1 Planctomycetota bacterium | reverse complement strand
TTCGTGGCCCTTCGTGTGCCTCGTTTTCGTGGCCCTTCGTGTTCCCGTCCGGTCTTCGTGGCCCTTTCCCTCCCCGCTTCGTGGCCCTACCGCTTCCACCCGATCGCCAGCACATACGGCGACCGCCAGGGATGCTCCGAACGCTCGCCGAAGACCCGCAGCACGGTCTTCACCACCTCGTCCGCCGCCAGCGCCGCCCGTCCCAGTCCCCGGCTCGACCCGTAGTTCACCAGCGCGAGGTTCCAGGTGCCGAAGTAGCGCACCTCGATGCGCTCCAGGCCGAGCGCGCGGTAGAACTCCGTCATCTCCTCGACGCCGAGGGGCACGTGGATGTCCAGGCAGGGCGCGTTCGCGTAGGCCGTGATCGAGCGATACAGCGAATCCTTGAGATTCGGAATGACCGTGACCAGGGCGCCGCCTGGGGTGAGGAGGTCGACCATGCGGCGCAGCGGCCGCAGGGTGTCCTCGAAGTGCTCGACGAAACCGAAGGAAAAGATGGTCTCGAAGGGATGGGGGAAGGGGTGGGCGAAGAAGTCCCCCGAGTAGAATTCGGCGGGGACGCGGCAGAGCGCGAGATTGCGCCGCGTGACCTCGATGCCGACCGGGGCGTATTCGATACCGGCGACGTCGAAGCCGAAGCGGCGGCGGAAGTAGACCATCCAGGCGCCCGGCGCGCAGCCGACTTCGAGCAGGCGCCGGCCGCGGCCGTCGCCCAGGCGCGCCCGGAAGAACTCGTCGAAGCGCCAGTAGATGTAGCGCCAGAGGGGCAGCGTCTTGGGCAGGCGCACGTCCTTCCAGACCTCGTCCCAGTGGTCCTCGGTGGCGAGGGCGCCGAAGCGCGGGCGCGCGGGGTCACCGGCAGGCTCGGGCATCGTTCATTCCAGAAAGCGCGAGCGCCCGGACTCCGGTGGACGCCCGAACAGGCAGAAGAAGGCGACGGTGCCCTCGCAGAAAAGGGCGAGGAAGCGGCCGGTCGCGTCGACGTCCCAGGCGAGGGCGGGCGCGGGCAGCGGCAGGCGCCAACGCAGCGCGCCGTCGAGGCCGGCGAGTCCGAGCGAGGACGGGCCGAGCGTCAGCAGGCCGGGCGCGCCCTCGGCGTCGAGCGCCGGCAGGTGTCGGCCCTCGCCGAGCCGCCCGCGCGCAACGACCCGGCCGCGCTCGCCGTAGAGCAGGCACTCCCCCTGCTGGGTCGTGACCACGACGCCCCCGGGCACGGCGTGGAGCCCGACCAGCGCGCCCGGCAGCTCCGCCTGCCAGGCCTGACGGCCCGCGAAGTCGTACGCGCGCACGGCGGTCGCCGACGCCCCGACCGCGCCGTCGGCCAGGGCGACGGCGCGCTCCACGCCGCCGTCCGGCCCCTCCACGCTCCACAGCACGGCCCCGGCGTCGTCGAGCGCCTCGACCCGCGTGCCGCCGAAGAGGACCGTCGGGCCCTCTGCGCCGCGCGCCGCCTGCACGCCGCCGACCGTCCCGGCGACGGAGTGCTCCCAGACGCGCTCGCCCGCCGCATCGTAATACAGGATGCGCCCGATATCGTCCGCCACCAGGAGCGCACGCTTGCCGGGCACCGGCACGAGATCGAGGAACCCGATACCGCTGCGCGCGAGGATTTCCGCGGTCGCGCCGGTCGCGAGGTCGTGGAGGGCGATGCGGTCGGGCGAGTGGGCGAAGAGCAGGCCGGGCACGCCGCCGGGCCAGAGATGGGTGCGACGCTGCGAGGCGGGGAAGGCGGCGGTCTCCGCCCCCGCGGGATCGAGGACGCGGATCTGCCCGACCTCGGCCGCGAGGTAGACCGCGGCGCCGCCGGGCGCGACCCGCACGTCGGCCCAGCCGCCCCCGCCGATGCCTGCGGGAATTGCCTGAGTCCAGAGCGGACGGATGGGCGCCTGTGCCGGCCGCGGCGCGCCTTCGAGAAAGGCGGCCGGCGCTTCGCGGGCGGCCGGCACCGACGCGGCGCCGCGCGCCCCGGCGCCGATGGCGTAGGCGCGCACGTAGCCGCCGGCGGTCGAGACGACCACGCGCGCGCCGGCGCGATCGAGGGCGACGCACGGCCCCTTGTGGCGGGTGTCGAGCTCCCAGCGAATCGTGCCGGTCGGGCTCGCGGCGCGGATGCGGCCGTCGTAGAGCGCGCAGGCCACGGTTTCGCCCGCGCCGTCCACGGCGACCTGGACCACCGCGCCGCCGGCGTCGAGCCGCGCCACCGGACCCGGTTCGCAGGTGAAGACGTACACCCCCTCGGTCTGGGCCGCGACCGCGATCAGGCGTCCGTTGTCGGCGGCTGCGGTGGAGCAGACGCCGGCGCCGAGGTCGAGGCGCCAGCGGCATTCGTCGCCGGCGACCTCGACGGCCGCCGGACCCGCACCGGACTCGGCGTCGAGGCCGGTCGAGCAGACCGTGCGGCGGGTCGCGCCGCCCGCCGGCGGCACCCACAGCCGGGCGGCTCCGGTCGGTGCCAGGGTGAAGGCCGTAGTATCGCCCGGCAGGAAGCGCACGAGGGAAACCGGACCGGTGTGCTCAACGACGGTAGGGTGGAGGCCCGGTCCGGCGAGGCGGAGCATGCGGTCGGCGCGGCCGCCGAGGACGATCTCCGCGCCGTCCCAGCTCAGCGCGAGCGCGGACCACCCGGTGGTGCGGCGCTGGAGCAGGACGGCGCCGCGCATGCGCTCAGGTATTTTCCCAAGTGGCTCGGACTTTCCGAGGAAAGTCGCGCGCGTCTGGAAGACGAGGAGGGTGCCGTCGGCGCAGAGGACGGCGAGGCGGTCGCCGGCGTCGGCGAGGGCGAGGTCGAGGGCGGGCGCGGGCAGCGGCCGGGTCCACAGGGGTTCGCCGGCGGCGCTGAGGAAGGTGAGGTCGCGTTCGGAATCGACGACGGCGACTTCGCCGCTCCCGCGCGCGAGCGCAAGGGCGGTCGGCGTGCCGCGCGGCAGGTGGTCCCAGAGGGGTGTCAGCATCGTGCGGGGAGATCGGGAGAGGGACGGGGGAGACGGGACGGTGGTCAGTGGACGGTGGACGGTGGTCAGTGGACGGTGGACAGTGGACGGTGGACAGTGGACGGTGGACGGTGGACGGTGGACAGTGGACGGTGGACAGTGGACGGTGGACGGTGGACAGTGGACGGTGGACAGTGGACGGTGGACAGTGGACAGTGGACGGTGGACGGTGGACAGTGGACGGTGGACGGTGGACAGTGGACGGTGGACGGTGGACAGTGGACGGTGGACAGTGGTCAGTCAGAGTGTATCATCTGCGCCTTGTGGAATGTTCAAGTGAGTTGCCAAGTGCGTTGATCAGTCGGCCCACCTCTGCCGCGGTTTCCAAGAGTGGCGCCGTCACTTCTGCCGACAGGTACTTCAAGCGCTCGGCGATGAGCAACTGCGTCTCGACCTCGCACAGCGAACCGTGAGCGATGGAGAGGTGGTGCTCGAATTCCGCAGTCGACCAACGGCCCTGGCCCTCCGCGATGTTTGAGGGAATCGAGACTGCTGCCTTCCGGACCTGCGAGGTGAGCCCAAATTTCTCGTCGTTCGGGAAGTCGCCAGTCGCCCGATAGACGGCCTCGACCAGATCCATTCCGCGCTGCCACACGGTCAACTCACGGTAGCTTTGTACGCTCATCGCAGCTTCACTCCAAAAACTGACCACTGATCACAACTCACCGTCCACCGTCCACCGTCCACCGTTCACCGTTCACCGTCCACCGTTCACCGTCCACCGTCCACCGTCCACCGTTCACCGTCCACTGTCCCCCGTTCACCGGTCACCGTCCACCGTCCACTGTCCACCGTCCACTGTCCACCGTCCACCGTCCACCGTTCACCGTCCACCGTCCACCGCGCCACCGTCCACCGTTCACCGCGCCACCGTCCACCGGCCACCGGCCACCGGCCACCGGCCACCGCCGTCACTCCCACCGCAGCGCGTCGATCGGGTTCAGCCGCGCCGCCTTGATCGCCGGATACATGCCGAAGAACACCCCCACCGCCCCCGAAAACACGAGCGACAGGACCACCGCCCACAGCGGCACGAACGCCCGCGGCAACGGCGACAGCGCCGACACCCCGAAGCCCACCGCAAACCCCAGGATCACCCCCAGTATGCCCCCGAACAGACTGAGCAGGATCGCCTCCACCAGAAACTGCGCCAGAATGTCCTTCGGCCGCGCCCCCAGCGCCTTCAACACCCCGATCTCCCGCGTCCGCTCCGTCACCGATACCAGCATGATGTTCATGATCCCGATGCCGCCGACCAGGAGCGAGATTCCCACGATCCCCGCCAGCACCACCGTCGTGATCTTCGTCGCCTTGTTGAAGAACTCCAGGATCTGGTCCTGCGTCGAGATCTGGAAGTCGTCCGGCTGCTTCTCCTCCAACCGGTGCCGCTTGCGCAGGATCTCCTTCATCAGCGCCGACGCCTCCTTCGTCATCTCCGAGTCGTACACCTGGCACAGGATCGAGATGTGCCTCGCCAGGTCATTGCCGTAGATCTTCTCGGCGGTCGGGAACGGGATGAGCACGATGTCGTCCTGGCTCTGCCCGAAGAAGGAGCCCTTGCGCTCGAGCAGCCCGACGACGTGGAACTGCCGATCGTTCAGGCGGATCGGCTGGCCCACCAGCGTCTCCGCCGCGCCGAGCTTGCGCAGCACTTCGCGCCCGATCACGCACACGTTCTTCCGGTGCCGCATGTCGAGCTCGGAGAAGTACCGCCCGGCGTCCACGTACCAGTTGCGGATCTCGGGGAAGTCGCTCGAGGTCCCGATGACGCTCGACGTGCAGGAACTGTTCCCGAGCACGAGCTCGGCGCTGGCCTGCAGGAGCGGCGCGGTCTTCTTGATCTGCGGACAGGATAGGTAGATTGCCTGAGCGTCGTCGTAGGTCAGCTCGATGCGGCCGAGCTCGCTCCCCGCGCGCCCCGGCGGCTGGTAGGGCACCACCCACATCGCGTCCGAGCCCATCCCCTGGATGAACTCGGTGATGTAGAGCGACATCCCCTGCAGGATCGAAACCACCGAGATCACCGCCATGACGGCGATCACGATGCCGAGCACGGTCAGGACCGAGCGAAACATGTTCGCCCGGATCTCGGTCACCGCGGAGTGGACGTTTTCGAGGAGGACCATCGTCGCGCCGTCTAGAAATGCATGATCCAGTCTTCGCGGATGATGCGGCCGTCGCGGATGCGGATGATGCGGTTCGTCATGCCCGCCACGTACTCGTCGTGCGTCACCACGACCACGGTGTTGCCCTGTTCGTGGAGCGTGGTGAGCAGGGACATGATCTTCTCGCCGGTGGCGGAGTCGATGCTCCCGGTCGGCTCGTCGGCGAGAATGAGGGCGGGGTCGTTCGCCAACGCGCGCGCGATCGCCACGCGCTGCTGCTCGCCGCCCGAAAGCTGGTTCGGCGTATGATAGAGCCGCTTCTCCAGGCCGACGAAGCGCACGAGGTCGCGCGCTACCTGGCTGCGATTCGGCTTGCCGCTGTAGATCATCGGGATTTCGACGTTGCGCAGCACGGTCGCGCGCGGGATCAGGTTGAACTGCTGGAAGACGAACCCGATCTTGCGATTGCGGATGCGCGCGAGGTCGTTCTCGTTGTAGTTCCCGACCTCCTGGCCGTCGAGGAGGTAGCGGCCGGAGGAGAGGGTGTCGAGGCAGCCGATGATGTTGAGCAGCGTGGACTTGCCGGAGCCCGAGGGGCCCATGATCGAGACGTACTCCCCCTCCTCGATTCTCAGGTTGATCCCGCGCATCGCCCGGACTTCGACGTCCTCGACGCGGTAGACCTTGACCGCGCTCTCGAGCTCGATGATGGCCTTGCCCATGGATCTGGCCTTGCGTGCAGGCGGCGGGGTGGGACCGGAGGCGGGGTGCGCACGGGACGTCGCGAGGGAGTATACCGGGGGAAGGGGGCGGAGGGCACGAAGAAATGGGGCGGCGAAGGCTTCCTTCGCGCCGCCGCTCTGCTATAATCCGCCCGGCGCCCGGTCGGGCGGCGCGCAATCCGCTGCGGGAGGAGCTATGGACCTGGGACTCGCGAAGAAGGTCGCGCTGGTGACCGGCGGCGGCACCGGCGTGGGAAAGGCGATCGTCGGGCTGCTCGCGGAGGAGGGCGTCCGCGTCGCCATCGTCGGGAAGATCCCTGATGAGGTGAACGAGACGGTCGCCGCGCTGGAGAAGGCCGGCAAGCCGGCGCGCGGGCGCGCCATCGACATCCGCGACCGCGCCGAAGTGCGGCGCTTCGCCGCCGAGATCGCCGGCGCCTGGGGGCCGATCCAGATCCTGGTGAACAACGCCGCGATCCATCCCCCGCCGCAGCGGTTCACCGATCTCCAGGACCAGGACTGGCAGGAGACGATCGACGTCACGCTGCTCGGGGCGCGCAACTGCACGCTCGCGGTGGTGGCCGGCATGAAGGCCGCCAAATGGGGACGCGTCGTGACCGTCGGCTCGTTGATCTCGGA
>JACRIP010000051.1 GCA_016220045.1 Planctomycetota bacterium | reverse complement strand
CGGCGCCGCCTGGCCGAGCAGCGGCTCCACGCCCGCCTTGATGCGCTGCAGGTCCCGAATCAGGTCCGAGGCGGTCTGGTAGCGCTCCTCCGGTTTCTTCCGCATCAGCTTCTCGATCATCGCCACCACCCCGTCCGGCAGCGACGGATTGAGCTCGCGCAGCGGCACCGGCTCCTCGTCGATCGCCTTGAGCACCACTTCCAGGCAGGTCTTGCCGTCGAAGGGCACCTTGCCGGTCAGCATGTGGTACATGGAGGCCCCGAGGGCGTAGAGGTCGGAGCGCGCGTCCACCAGACGCGAGTCCTTCCCCTGTTCCGGCGCCATGTAGAAGGGCGTGCCCAGCACCATCCCCGGCTGGGTCAGGCCGTGCGTCCCGACCGACATTTTTTTTGCGATGCCCAGGTCGGCGACCTTGATCGTGCCGTCCTTCATGAGGATCAGGTTGTCGGGTTTGATGTCGCGATGGATGATGCCGTGCTTGTGGGCGTGCTCGAGGGCGCTGGCGGTCTGGAGGGCGATGTTGAGGGTCTCGTCGAGGTCGAGCTGGCCGCGGCGCTCGAGCACGGCGTCCAGTCCGTCGCCCTCCACGTATTCCATGAGGTAGTAGTAGAGCCCCTCGAAGGTTCCGACGTCGATGACGTGGATCATGTTGGTGTGGGAAAGCTCGCCGGCGGCGCGTGCCTCGAGGATGAAGCGCTGGACGTAGGCGCGGTCCTTCGAGAGCTCGTCGGAGAGGACCTTGACCGCGACGTCGCGGTTCATCGAGAGCTGGCGGCCCTTGTAGATCGAGCCCATCCCGCCGATGGCGATCTTCTGGAGGACCTTGCAGCCGGAGAGGACGCGGCCTTCGAGGTTGTCGAGGCCGACGGCGGCGGCGGGGGCGGGCTCGCTGACCGCGGCGGCGTCGACCGCGACGTCGGCCAGTTCGGCCGGGACCACCAAATCGCCGCCGCACTTGAGGCAGCGGAAGGCCTTCTCTGGCGAATACCCGACCACATTGAAGCGCGCCGAGCAGCGCTCGCAGGCAAGCACCTTCTTGCCCTGGGCGCGCAGGATGAGCTGGACGTCGTCGGCGGTGAGGATGCCGCGCTCGACCATGATCGCGCCGAGCTGGCGCGGCCGGCCGCCGGACTCCTCCGAGCGCTTCTGCTGCAGGCATTCGTCCACCTGCGAGCGCGAGGCGAAGCCGGCCTGGATGATCAGGTCGCCGAAACGAGATTCGTTGGTCTCGCTGCCCATGGTTCCGATCTCGGGAGGGGGTCGGGGCCGGTCGGCCCGTCCGCGCGCGCCGGTGCGGCGGGGGCCGCGGCGGCGGGGGTGCGGGCCAGGGTGCGGAACGAAGCGGAACTATAGCACAGGGATCGCCGTGGAGGCAAGGGGGACGAAACGGGCCGGGGACGGCCTGGGCGAGGCGCGTCCCCGGCCCGGGGAAGCCGGTGCGGGGGTGGTGGTGGCGGCGGCCCCGCCGCCGGGGCGCAGGGTTCAGCTCAGCGGAACCCAGACGACGCGGGTGATGACGCGTTCCTGGCGCACGCTCGCGCCTTCGGCGACGCGCAGCGTGAAGCGCAGGGCCTGGGGCATGAGGTTGGGTGCCACGGTGGCCGCGGCGCCGATCGGCGCCGCGAGGGTACCGAGCGAGCCCAACTGCCAGCAGCCCGCCGGCGGGGCGCCGGCTACGGTGGCGGCCTGGTTATTGTGAATCCACTCGATGTTGAAGGAGAGGACGAAGTGGCACAGGTCGCCGGACTCGTCGATGTAGGCGGACGCCGCGTAGGGCGCGGCGGGAGGACGGGCGTCAATGTTCGCGCCGTTGGGGTCCTGGGTGCCGGCGCCGCCGATCAAGGTCGGGTTGTAGACGCGCTTACGCAACACATAGAGGTTGCGGCCGGAAGTCGTCGTCGTGGAGGCGGTCGTGCTGAGGATTTCCGGGTCGTCGTCCGGACGCAGTCCGTACATCACGTGGACGGTCGTCAGCGTCGGGCTCGGCAGCGTGGTGTTGGCCGGCGGGCCGGTGCTGTTGATCGGAATGATGGCGCGGAACTGGATGACATCCAGTGCGGGGTCGGCGCGGTTGCCGCCCTGGTGACTCACGATCGTGCCTGGGGCCGTCGCGTTTTCGAGATGCGGGGGGAGGCAGCGATTCGTGATGACGAGCCGCTGTTGGCCGCCGTCACGCGGCAGCATGGACGAGATGTCACGCGCCAGGACGTCCATGGCCGCACGCGCGTTTCCGTAGATCGCGATGCGGGACTCGCTGGTCTTGAAGATATCGGTGGAGCCGTGAAAGATCACCGCCACGGTGCCGACGAGAATGGTCGCCAGCCCGATGGCGACCAGGAGTTCGATCAGCGTGAACGCGCGCTGCGCCGCGCCGATGGACCCGAGGGAACGCGCGGGGAGGCTCCCCCGACGCCCCCGGTTCCGGGAAACCGTCATGGAGTCACCTCGCTAGCTGTTGGACGCGATCAGGACGCGGAATTCGTGGATCATCGCATCGGGGCGCATGAAGGTGGCGTTCAGATTGGCCGTCCCGCCGGGTACGCCGATCGCCGCCGGATTCACCAGGTAGTTGCGGAACACCCGAATGCGGAACTGATAGAGCGGGAGGGCCTCCCAGGTGCCGGCGCGATTGACGTAGACGGGCGAGACCCAGAAGTCGTACGAGTATTGCCCGTAGTCGAGCGACATGTCGACGGCTTGGACTTGGGGGTTGCCGGGGTCCGGTGGGGTGCCGCCGGCGATCGGGGGGAAGAGGAGCTGGGCGGGCTGATCGGCGCCGGCGCCGTCGGTCGGAAGGTTGCCGCGGATGTCCTGAACCGTCTGGCGGATGCTGTTCTCGACGCCCCCGATGGCCGGCGTGTCGCCCAGGCGGAAGACCTCGGAGCCGTACTGCGCGGTGCGCAGCCCATTGAGGCCGAAAGCGTCGGTTCCGCCGGGCTGGTTGGCTCCTCCGGCGGGCGGAATCCAGGTCTGGAGCTGGTTCCCCGGATGATGGTACTCCGGCACGCTGCCGGCGGTGAGGGCCGCGGCCGGCGGCATCGTGGGCGGCGCCGCGGTGCCGCGCAACGGGAGCGCAAAGCGGTAACCGGGCTGATTCGCCGTGCCGGGAGCCGTGACCGCGCCGCCCAGGATGCCGACTCCGTCATGGTTGAACAGGCAGACGATGCGGCCGGCCGCGTCCGGCACCGCGGTGCGCAATGCCTGCACCAGCGCATGGTGGACCGACTCCGCGATCAGCGCGGCGTTGGTGTCCTGGATCGACTCCTTGGTGCTGTTGATGCCGATGGGGAAGAGCGCGATGATGCCCACGATGCCGATGAACAGCACCACGAGCGCGATCAGAATCTCGATCAGCGTGAAGCCGCGCTGCGCTCGCGGGTCTGGGAGCTTCCTGAGGGACATCCTTGATACCTCCACTACCGTTGCGGGAGCCTGGGCCTACTGAAAACGAGGTGCCGCAGCCGCCGCGACCTGAAAGATCATCTTCTGGATCTTGCCGCCCATCGGATTGACGTCGATGAGCAAGCGCGCGCCGCCGTCCTCCTGCATGACGATGACGTCGGCTTCCGAACCCTTGTAGGTGTCGTAGTTGGCGCCCGCGACGACCACGAAGGTCCGGTCGGCGGCGGCAATGCGGGTGCACGTTCCATCCGGGCGGAACTGGTAGTCGATGACCTGGTTTCCGCCCGCCGGACAGTTGGCCTGTGCCAGGATCGCCGTGATGCCCCCGGCGCTCTCG
>JACRIP010000409.1 GCA_016220045.1 Planctomycetota bacterium | reverse complement strand
CCAATCACCCAATCACCCAATCACCCAATCACCCAATCACCCAATCACCCAATCACCCAATCACCCAATCACCCAATCACCCAATCACCCAATCACCCAATCACCCAATCGAAGCAGCGCAGGCACCGCCGTGGGCGCACCCCTCCGCCCTACCAGAACCCCGCGGGTTCGTGCCATTCCCCGAACTCCTCGCGCAGGACCTGGATGGTCTCGCCCAGGGTCGCGTAGGCACGCGCCGCCTCGAGCAGGCGCGGCATCAGGTTTTCGCTGGATTTCGCCGCGCGCCGCACGCCGGCCAGCGCCGCGGCGACCTGCGCCCCGTCGCGCCGCGCGCGCAGCTCGGCCATGCGGCGGTTCTGGTCGCTCTCGACCTCCGCGCCGATCTTGAGCAGCTCGATCGGCTTCTCGTTCTCCTCGACGAAGGCGTTGACGCCGACCATGATCCGCTCCTTGCGCTCCAGCTCGCGCTGGAACTCGTAGGCGGCGCGCCCGATTTCGCGCTGGAAGAAGCCCGCCTCGATCGCCGGGACCACGCCGCCCTGCTCCGCGATCCGACGGAAATAGGCGCGCGCCTCGGCATCCATCCGGTCGGTCAGGGCTTCCACGTAGTACGAGCCGGCGAGCGGATCGATGGTGTCGGTGACGCCGGTCTCGTGCGCGATGATCTGCTGCGTGCGCAGCGCGATCTGCACCGCCTTCTCGGTCGGCAGCGCGAGCGCCTCGTCGTAGGAATTCGTGTGCAGGCTCTGCGTGCCGCCGAGCACCGCCGCCAGCGCCTCGATCGCCGTGCGCACGATGTTGTTCTCCGGCTGCTGCGCCGTGAGCGAGACCCCCGCCGTCTGCGTATGGAAGCGCAGCCGCCAGGACTCGGGCTTCTTCGCGCCGTATTTCTCGCGCATGTCCCGCGCCCAGATCCGGCGCGCCGCGCGGTACTTCGCGATCTCCTCGAAGAAGTGCAGGTGCGAATTGAAGAAGAAGGAGAGCCGGGGCGCGAAGGCATCGACGTCGAGCCCGCGCGCGATCCCCGCTTCGACGTAGGCGAAGCCGTTGGCCAGCGTGAAGGCCAGTTCCTGGACCGCGGTCGAGCCGGCCTCGCGGATGTGGTAGCCGCTGATCGAGATCGGATGCCACTTGGGCATTTCCCGGGCGCAGAATTCCATCATGTCGACGATGATGCGCAGAGAGGGGCGCGGCGGGAAGATGTACTCCTTCTGCGCCTGGTATTCCTTGAGGATGTCGGTCTGGATGGTGCCGCGCAGGTTCTTGATCGGCACGCCCTGCTTTTCGCCCACGGCCGCGTAGTAGGCGAGCAGGACCGCGGCCGGGCCGTTGACGGTCATCGAGGTGGATACCTGACCCAGGTCGATGCCGTCGAAGAGCACTTCCATGTCGGCGAGCGAGGCGACGGCGACGCCCTCGCGTCCGACTTCGCCGAGCGAGCGCGCGTGGTCGGAATCGTAGCCCATGAGGGTGGGCATGTCGAAGGCGGTGGAGAGGCCGGTCTGGCCCTTTTCGAGCAGGAACTTGAAGCGCTGGTTGGTTTCGCGGGCGGCGCCGAAGCCCGCGAACTGGCGCATGGTCCAGGGCTGGCCGCGGTACATGGTCGGATAGGGCCCGCGGGTGAACGGGTATTCGCCCGGGTTGCCGAGGTCGCGGCCGTACTCGAGGCCCTTGAGGTGGTGCGGGCCGTAGAGCACTTCGACCGGGATGTTGGACAGCGTTTTCGCCGGCCGCACGTCCTTTCCGAGATTTTTTTTGCACCAGGCGGCGTATTCGGCTTCGAGGCGATCGAGGTCTTCCATGGCAATGGCCCTTCCATCACATCGGGGCGTCAGCGGGGTCGGGCGGCGCCAGGGCGGCGAGCGCGGCGCGCAGCACGGCGGCGACGGCGGCGTCGAGCGGCAGCGCGCCGGACTGGACGTCCAGGGCCTTCGCTTCCACCGCGGCGCCGAGCGCGTGCGGATCGGCGAGGGCTGCGGCCAGGCGCGCCGCGACCGAAGCGACGATGCGCGCGCGCAGGTTGGCGCGGCGGCGCTCGGCGAGGCCGGGGCCGGCGCGCAGGCCCGCCAGGTGCCGGTCGCACGCCGCGAGCAGCGCGTCGATCCCCTCGGCGCGCGCGGCCGACGTCTTGAGGATCGGGGGCAAACCCGATGCGTGGCGCCGCGGCGAAAGTTCCAACGCCGACAGCAACTCGGCCTCCAGGCGATCGGCCCCGGGGCGGTCGGCCTTGTTGATCACCAGGAGGTCGGCGATCTCCATGATGCCGGCCTTCATCGCCTGCACGGTATCGCCCGACTCGGGCGAGAGGACCACCAGCGTAGTGTCCACCGTGCGGGCGATTTCGACCTCCGACTGGCCCACGCCGACCGTCTCGACGAGGACGACGTCCTTGCCGGCGGCGTCGAGCAGGTCGGCGACCTCGAAGGTCGCGCGCGCCACGCCGCCGGCGTGGCCGCGGGTGGCCATGCTGCGGATGTAGACGCCGGGATCGAGGCCGACGCGCTGCATGCGCACGCGGTCGCCGAGGAGCGCGCCGCCGGTGAAGGGCGAGCTGGGGTCGACGGCCACGATGCCGACGGTGCGTCCGGCGCGGCGGAGGGCGACGGTCAATTCGGTGACAAGGGAGCTCTTGCCCACGCCGGGCGGGCCGGTGACGCCGATGCGATGGGCGCGGCCGGCGCGTGCACTCGCCGCGGCGGCGAGCCGGGCCGCCCAGGGCGCGGCGTTCTCCAGCCCGGTGATGGCACGCGCGATGGCGCGGCGATCGCCGGACCAGACGTCGGCAGCGGGCGGCTCCACCGTTTTTACCATAGCGAGGCCCTCGGGCGCAAGGCGGGGCGGACGAAGTCCAAAGTCCCGAGTCCAAAGTCCAATGTCCAGGGTCCTACCTCTCGGTCGGCGGAGTCGGCCGGCCCGCGCGCCGCCCCCGAGTCGCTTCGGCATTGGGCTTGTTTCCCGCGATCTGGACAAGCTCCCCAAACGTCCAAACCTCTAAACTTCCAAACGACGCACGTCGACGCGTCGTGGCGGCCCGGACGGGCCACGCGGCGCCGGTGAGCGTCATGCCTGGGCCGCGCGCCCGCGCTACGGCGCCCGATTCGACCAGACCTGGACTTTGCGGTCGGAGGGGTCGGCGGCGCCGGAGCGCGCGCGGTCCGCCGCACGGCCGGCGTCCCGGGTGACCCAGATACGATGCAGCGGGCGGCCCTCTGCGGCCTCCTTGACCACGCCCACATGCTTCGGCTCGATCAAGAGGAACACCATCGGCGCGGCGTCAAGCAGATCGCGGAGGCGCGCCACGGAGGCCGGGGGAATCCCGGGAATAGACGCGCCGCTCTCGGGGTCCTTTGCGCGCAGCGGGATTTCCTCGATCGGGCGATCCAAGTAGAAGAGGAAGGACTCGTCGAGCGACCCGAGCCAGGCGACCTTGCCGGGCGCCGGATGGACGCGGCGGATTTCGTCGCACACGTCCCGCGCGGATTTCCACGGATTGAGGAGGGGCAGGAGCAGGAAGGCGCTACCCGCCGTGGCCGCCGCGACGCCGAGGGCCACGGCCGTGACGGCGCCGGCGCGGCGACCCGTGCGCCAGAGCAGCGCCGCGACCAGCATGCAGACGGCGAGCACGAGGGCGACGCCGAAGAGCGGCCAGCGCAGGACCGGCACGAACTCCGCGTACGGCCGCACGTAGGACAGCCCGGTCGCGAGCCGGGGCGCCAGGATCGCCGCACTCGCCAGCGCGACGCCGAGGAAGCCGTGGACCCAGCACAAGGCGTAGAAGGGCGCGCTCGCCAGCGCCGGGCCCGGGTCCGGCCGGTCGAACGCCCACGAGAGGAAGGCGCCCACCGCCAGCGCCGCCGCGGGATAGGCGGGCAGCAGGTAGAGCTCGCGCTTGGAGGGCAGGAGCGTGAAAAAAAGAAAGCTGGTCCCGAACCACGCGGCGAGGAAGAGCCAGGAGGTGCGGCGTTCCTGCACGCGGCCCATGGCCTCTTCCGCGGTATGGTCGCCGGCGATGCGTTCGGCGAACCGCGGGACGCTGCGGTCGAGCCAGCCGCGGGCGAGGAAGACGGCGAGCGAGGGGAGGAAGAGGATCCAGGGCCAGAATCCCCAGGGGAAGTGGAGGAAGTAGTATCCGGCGGCGCGGTCGTGGCCGCCGGACTCGGAGAAGCGGCGTTTGAGCTGGCCGAAGAGCAGGT
>JACRIP010000408.1 GCA_016220045.1 Planctomycetota bacterium | reverse complement strand
CCCCCCCCCCCCGGGGTGGCGCGGCCAGCCCCTTTTGCACCAGCCTCTGAAGGATGGGGCACGGCCGCGGCGCGCGGCTACGAGCCCGCGCCGCCGCCGCCGGAGGGCGCTCCTCCACCCCCGCCGCCGGACGGGGCGCCCCCGCCTCCCCCACCGCCGCCGGCGGAGCCGCCCCCGGCCTGCTCCTTGGGGGTCTCGTCCTCCTTCTTCAGGCGGTAGGAGACGACGACGACTTTTTTTTCCTCGGGCTCGGCCGGATAGAAGACCGTCAGGGTGGTCTTGTAGATTTCGGTGGGGGTGGCGGCCGCGGTGCTCCCCGGGGTCGCCGCCGCCGGGGCGCTGCCGGTCGTGGACTCGCCGTCGGTCGAGACCTCCTCGAGGACGACCTCCTTGATCCAGCGGTACTCGGGGAAGCCCACGTCGCCGAAGTCGCCGCCGTCACCGGCTTCCTCGATATCGACCGACTCGAGTTCGCCGATCTTCTCGCGCGCCAGGACGGCGGCGATCGCGATGGTGTGGGTCTGCGCCGCCTCCTTCACGCTGTTGTTGCGGATGATGAGCAGCGTGACGATGCTGACCGCGAGGATCGCGACCGAGACCAGGACTTCGAGCAGCGTGAAGCCCGGGGCTGCGGCGGCGGTGCGGAAAGGGCGGGTGTACGGCATGGTGGCGGCCTAGCGGGTGTCGTCGTCGGGGTCGGTGAGCACGGCGGGCGGCTGGACGTAGCTGTCGGTGAGCGCGGCCACGCCGGTCAGGGGGTTCACGTCGACCGAGAAGTCCTCCTTCTCGTTGGTCAGGTGCACGACATGGCCGGTGGTCGTGCCGAACGGGCTGATCTGGATGGTGACGAGTCCGGAATCGGAGGGCACGCCGGTGCCGAAGGCGACGTCCTTGAAGCGCACGTCCCGCGGGAGGGAGCGGTGCATGGTCTCCTCCCAGCCCAGCTCGGGCACGGCGGCCAGGTCCCGGGCGGCGGCCTCGGGATCGGCGGCCTTCTCGTAGGGGGCGAGGATGCGGTAGGCGCCCTCCTTAAGGTCGTACTGGACGTAGTGGATTCGGCCTAGGGTGATCGCCTGAGACTTGGCGAGGTTGATGAGCCGGGAGACGTCCCGCGCCGCGGCGCGCAGGGCGTAGCGCGGCGTCGCAAGGTCGAGGCGCGTGAAGACCAGCGTCAGCATGAGCCCGATGATGAGCACCACCATGATCATCTCGATCAGGGTGTAGCCGGCGGCGGCGGCGCGGCGCCGGGAGCGCATCGCCATCTATCGAGGGTCCCGGTTGGAGAGATCGGCGTCGTCCCCGCTCCCGCCCTCCTGGCCGTCGGCGCCGAGCGAGCGCAGTTCGAAGGGCTTCTCATCGCCCCCGGCCGGCACGTATTGGATCGGGTGTTTCCAGGGGTCGAGCGGCTCGGCGTCCGTGAGGTACCTCGTGGTGCCGCCTTTGGGTGGACTGGCCAGCTCACCGATGCTGCGCGGATATCGGCCATGATCGAGCTTGAAGAGCTCCACACCCTTCTCCATGTCCTTCAGGGTGGCCTTGCAGAGGTCGCGTTTGGCTTTCTCCACGCGTCCCATCACGACCGTGACGGTCACGGTGGCGAGGAGGCCGATGATGACCACGACGACCATCACTTCGAGCAAGGTGAATCCCGCGGCGCGCCGCGCCGCGCTGACGTCCCGCCGCTGCGCCATCTACTTCACGTCCCAATTGACCAGGTCGCCGTCCTCGCCGCTCCCGCCCTCGTTGCCGTCGGCGCCGAGCGAGCGCACTTCGAACGGCTTGCCGCCCGCGCCGGGCTTGGCGTACTTGAAGTCGTTCCCCCAGGGGTCGGTCGGCGTCTCGGCGCCGCGCAGGTAGGAGTCCGGCTTCTCGCCGTTCTTCTTGGCCGGCGGGTTCGACAGGTCCTCCATCTTGTCCGGGTACTTGCCGTAGTCGAGCTTGTAGAGCTCGATCGCCTCCTCCACGCCCTTGAGCTTGGTCTTGCAGATCTCGACCTTGGCCTTGGCGGCGCGGCTCGCCAGCGCCGTCACCGTGATCGTCGCCAGCACGCCGAGGATCACCACCACGACCATGACTTCGAGCAGCGTGAAACCCCCGGCGGACCGGGCCGGGGCGAACAGCCGAGGACGCGACATGGGAGCTCTCCGTGGGAATCACCCGATCTTGGACATTTCGAGAATCGGCAGCAGGATCGAGAGCACGATGAAGCCCACCACGCCGGCCATGCCGATGATCATGACCGGTTCCAGGAGGGCCGTGACTTTCTGGCTCGTGATCTCGATCTCTTCATCATAGCTTTCCGAGACCTTGCGCAGCAGCTCCTCGAGTTTCCCGGACTCCTCGCCGACCGCGATCATGTAGCAGACCGCGGGCGGGAAGACCTTGCTCTTCTTGAGCGGCGAGGAGATGTCCGCGCCTTCGATGATGCGCGTGCGCACGTTCTCCAGCGTGTTTTCGAGCAGGACGTTTTCCATGACCGTCTTGACGATGTTGAGCGCTTCGAGCGCCGGCAGGCCGCTTTCCAGGAGGGTGGCGAAGGTGGAGGCGAAGCGCGACACCGCCTGCTTCTTGAAGAGCGGGCCGACGATCGGCACCTGGAGCCGGAAGGTGTCCCAGCCGAGCCGGCCGGCCTCGGTGGCGATAATCAGCTTGAAGAGCAGGTAGGCGCCGAGTACGGCGGCGACCAGCGCCCACCAATACATCTTGAGAAAGTCGCAGGTCATGATCAGCAGTTCGGTGGGCAGGGGCAGCGCCTTCTTCTGTTCGAGCAGGACGCGGGTGATCTGCGGGACGACGAACCCGAGCAGGAAGATGATGACGCCGATGCCGATCACGCACCTGATGATCGGGTAGGTGAGCGCGGCCATGATCTTGGCGCGCAGGCGGTTCTGCGCCTGGATGTAATCTGCGATGCGCATGAGCACGCCGTCGAGGTTGCCGGAGGCCTCGCCGGCGCGCACCATGTTGACGTAGAGGTCGTCGAAGTAGCGCGGGTTTTTGGCGAGGGCGTCGGCGAAGTTGGTTCCCTGCTGGACGCGTTCGCGGACGTCGCGGAGCGAGGCTTCGAGGGCGCGGCTGTCGGACTGTTCGATGAGGGCGGAGAGGGCCTGGGCGAGGGGGATGCCGGCGTTGAGGAGGGTGGCGAGCTGGCGCGTGGCCATGGCGATTTCGCCGAGGTTGCGACCGCGCAGGAGGGGCCGGGCGACGGCGGCGGCCGCGGTCCCGGCGGCGGGTCCGCCGCCCCCGCCGACGTCGATGAGAGGCGTGAGGTCGGTGACGTGGAGCCGCTGTGCGCGCAGCTTGGTGCGGGCTTCGCGCGGCGAGTCGGCGTCGACGACGCCCTCGGCGGGGACGCCGGACTCTTTGAGGGCGCGGTATTGGTAGACGGGCACGGGGAGTAGTCCGAAGGGCGGCGGAGGGCGGCGGGACGCACGGTCCTTGGGGCGGCTACCAATTGTAGAATGCAGATTGAAGATTGTAGATTGGTCTCGCAGGCAACACGGACGCATCCGGGCAGGCGCGGAAGATGTTTGCGGAGCACGCATGCCCGGGGGCGGCTACGGATTGTAGAATGCAGATTGGTTTCTCAGGCATCGGGGCGTAGCCGGTCGGGCACGATTGTCCCGCCGAGCATCGGGGAGCAGGTACGCCCCGCCGGCGCCCAGGAATCAATCTGCAATCTACAATCTTCAATCTACAATTCTCCCGACTCCCCCATCGCGCATGGATCTTCCATTCTCGCATCGAGTCGCCCCTCCCCCCGGCCCTCCGCTACACCACGTCCATCTGCGTCACCCGCAGGATTTCCTCGGGCGTTGACTCGCCCATCACCACCTTGTGGGCGCCGTCCATGCGCAGCGTGCGCAAGCCGGCTTTGACCGCGTCCGCCTTGATGGTGGCCGATCCGACGCGGGTCATGATCTGCTCGCGGATGTGGTCGCCGATCGGGAGAATCTCGTAGATGCCGACGCGATCGTGATAGCCGGTGTTGAGGCACTCCGAACAGCCCTTGCCGCGATAGATCTTGCCGTCCAGAACCATGTCAGGTGTAACCCCGATCTCGGCCAGCGTCACGAGATTGGCCGGCACCGGCTCGCGGCAGTACTTGCAGATCTTGCGCACCAGGCGCTGGGCGATCACGCCGATCAGCGACGAGGAGACCAGGAAGGGTTCGACCCCGAGATCGAGCAGCCGCGTGACCGCGCCCGCCGCGTCGTTCGTGTGCAGCGTCGACAGCACCAGGTGCCCGGTGAGCGCCGCCTGCACGGCGATCTCGGCGGTCTCCAGGTCGCGCACCTCGCCGACCATGATGATGTCCGGGTCCTGACGCACGATATGCCGCAGACCCATGCCGAAAGTGTAGCCCTTCTTGGTATTCACCTCGGTCTGGCTCACGTTGGGCAGCTTGTACTCGATCGGGTCCTCGATGGTGATGACGTTGTTCTCGATCGCGTCGATCGTCTTCAGCCCGGCGTAGAGGGTCGTCGTCTTGCCGCTGCCGGTGGGGCCGGTGACGAAGACGATCCCGTGGGCCGAATTGAGGAGGCTCAGGACCATCTTCAGGCGTTCCGGGTCGAGGCCGAGTTCGGCGAGGTCGAGGAGGCGCGCGCTCTTGTCGAGCAGTCGCATGACGATGCGCTCGCCGTTGGCCGAGGGCAGCGTGGAGATGCGGACGTCGACCTCCGAGGTGCCGATGCGCACCGAGGCGCGCCCGTCCTGGGGCAGACGCCGCTCGGCGATGTCGATCGAGCTCATGACCTTGATGCGCGAGATGATCGCGTCCTGCACCTTGCGCGGCACGTTCATGCGATCGTAGAGGATGCCGTCGATGCGATACCTGATCTGCAGGTGATCCTCGCCCGGCTGCAGGTGGATGTCGCTCGCGCGCTGCTTCAGGGCCTGGAAGAGGATCATGTTGACCATCTTGATGATCGGCGCCTTGTTCGCCAGATCGAGCAGGTCGTGCGTGCGCTCGACCTCCTTGGAGACGTCCTCCATGCCCCCTTCGTCCATGCCCTCGAGCATCTCGTCCACCACGTCCTGCTTCTGCTGGTAGGCCTTGTTGATCTGCAGCGCGATCTCGGCCTTGGTGGCGAGGCTGGGAACGACTTCGCAATCGATCATGCGCGACAGCTCGTCCATGGGATGGACGTCGAGCGGGGCCGCGGTCGCGATCTCCATGCGGCCGTCCTCGGCCGAGAGCGCGACCAGGTTGTGATTGCGGGCGAAGCCGACGGGGACCTTCTCGACGAAGGCGGGGGGCGTGGTGATGCCCTGGAGGCGTTCGCGGTAGGTGAGGCCCAGGCACTTCCCGAGCAGCGAGAGCATCTGCTTCTCGGTGAGGAAGCCGCGCTGGATGAGCGCCGAGTCGAGCGGATCGCCGGTCTTGAGGCAGGCCTCCAGGCAATCCTGTAGCTTCTCGATCGGCAGGACGTTGTCGGCCTGGAAGAGCCTGGCGAGCCGCTCCTGGAGCTTCATCGCTCCGCCTCTCCGAAGGGCGACTTGTACTCGACGATGTCGAGCGCGCGCGGCAGGGCTTCGTCCTCTTCGCGCACGCCGACCCACCGCCCCTTGGTGCGCTCGAAGACCTCGAGCTGTTTGCGCCGGCTGATGGCGGCGAGGTCGCCGAAGTCCTCGTCATCGAGGATGGTCGGCGTCACGAAAATGTAGAGCGTGGTCTTGGTGCGGTTGCGCACGGTGCGGCGGAAGAGTTCGCCGATCCAGGGGATATCCATGAGGCCGGGGACGCCGGTGACGGTCTCGGTCTCGTCGTCGCGCGTGAGGCCGCCGATGACGAGGGTGCGACCGCTGGGAATGGTCACGGTGTCGTTGATCTGGCGCGTGGTCTTGGGCGGCGGCACGCCGCTGGCGCTGGCCGTGCCGACGAAGCGTTCCAGCTTCTGCTCGATCTCCAGGCGCAGGTAGGCGGATTCGCTGATGTGGGGCGTGATGCTGAGCGTGACGCCGGCCTCCTGGAAGCCGCTGAAGGAGGTGATCGTGGTGGAGTTCGACTGGGTAAAGGAGGTGGTCGGCGCGGAGTCGGTGACCTTCAGGGTGGCGTTGGTGTTGTCGTTGACCACGGTCGACGGTTGCGACAGGACGTTGGTGTCGCGTTTGGATTTGAGCGCCTGGAGGAGGACGGGAATGCGGCCGCCGAAGCTCTTGATGGCGCCGGCGGTGAGGCCGTCGGTGGGGACGAGGCCGCTGGCGGAGGTGGCGAAGGGGACCTTCGCATCCGGGACCGAGTCGCCATCGGTGTCGATCAGGGAGGAGAGGCCGAAGGAGGTGGAGCCGAAGCCCTGGAGGTTGTCGGTGGTGCGGTTCACGCTGCCGGCCTCGATACCGATGTCGAGGGAGCCCTCGCCGGTGATTTCGACGAGGGCGGCCTCGAGGAGGACCTGGGGGCGGCGGATGTCGAGGGCCTTGATGGTAGGCAGGATCTGGGTTTCATAGGTCTTGTCGTCGGCGACGACGATCAGGGCGTTGTTGGGCTCGTCGGCGACGATGGCGGGGTTGATGGTCTGGCCGCCGGTGGAGACCAGGGTGGCGCCGCCGGCGCCGCCGACGGTGAGGCCGACGCCTGCGCCGGGGCCGCCGGCCTGGCCTGGGGGATTCACCGCAGGCTGGACCATGACCGTGGGCTGAGTCGAGCCGGCAGATCCGTTGGGCCGGCCCTGCGCGATCGCCTGGTAGACCTTGCTGAGGTTTTCGGCGAGGATCTTGGCGGCCGCGTGCTTCACGTTGTAGACGTGGATGAGCTGGGGCTCGGACTTGATCGGGATGTCGAGCTCCTTGACGATGGCGCGGATCTGGGCGAGGCGTTCCTCCTGCGCGAGCACGACCAGCTTGTTGGTGCGGGTGTCGGCGGTGACCTGCACCACCTCCTGCTGCTGCTGCCCGGGGCGACGCTGCACCTGGAGCAGGACCTGGAGGTGCTTGGTGAGCTTCTGTTCGATGTCCTGCGCGCCGGCGTAGAAGAGCTGGACGACTTCGATCTTGATGCCGGGCTTCTCGCGGTCCATGAGGGCGACGATTTCGGAGAGGCGCTTCACGTTCTGCGCGAAATCGGTGACGATGACGGCGGAGACGTCCTCCATGGTAAGGACGCCCTTGGGGTCGGTGACGAGGGGCTGGAGCGCGGCCTGGACGGTACGGGGTTCCGCGTACTTGAGGGTGAGGATCATGGTGACCATGGGCTCACCCTCGGGGAAGGGGTCGCCGGGCCGGATCACTTCGGTCGGAGACTTCGGCGCGACGGCGCTTTCGACCACCTGGTAGATTTCGGCGGAGGGCGGCCCGGACTTGATCAGCGCAAAGCCGTTGGACTTCATCACGGTCTGGAAGACCGAGAACAGGTCCTTGGTGGGGATTTCGGATTGCGAAAGCAGGTAGACTTTGCGCTTCTTGATCTTCTCGTCGTAGAGGAAGCGCACATTGGAGACTTCGCTGACGCGCTGGAGGAGGATTTCGAGATCGACGCCGTTGAAGTTGATGGCGATCTTCTCGGGCTGCTGCGGGGGCTGCTGAGCACGGGCCGGGAGCGGCGCGAGCACGAGGAGCCCGAGGAGGGCGAGGCCACCCGTGGCCGCGAGGAGCAGACGGCCTGAAACGGCACGACTCATTCCGCGAACACTCCTGGCAAGGGACCCCCGACACCCACCGACACGCGCGGCGGGAGTGCCGGCACGGGTGGCCGGCGCGGCCCGTCGCAAGTCGCGTAGGATAGCGCAGGTGGGTGCGAAAGTAAAGGGAGAAAGGGTCCCTCACGGCACCAGATCGAACGTCACGCTCACCCGGGCGCGCACGCCGATGCGGCCGGGCGGCAACGTCTCGTTCGCCTCGGCCGCGCCGCCGCCACCGCCGCCCCCCTCGCCCCCCTGCACCATCACGTTCTGCGACATCTGCTGATACCCGCCACCCCCCCAGCCCCACCAGGAGCGATACCCGCTCCAGGCAAAGGCGCCTTCCTCGGAAATGGTCCGCGGCCGCCCCACCTTGCACTCCAACACCCCCGCCAACAACTCCGCCTTCTCCTTCGCCGCCACGATCGCCAGCCGCCGCGCTTCGTCCCGGTGCTTGCGCAGCGCGGAGGTCCGGAACTCGATCCCCATCAGCCGGTTCGCTCCGTTTTTCAGCACTACGTCGATCGTGCCCTCCAGCTTCGCCGGGTCGTGCAGCACCAGCGTCCACGCGCGCCGCGCATGGAAGCCGTCCACGCCGCGAGACGGCTCGCCGCGTTCATAGCGCAGCGAGACGTCCAGGTAGTCGGTACGCAGGTCCTTCTCCTCCACCCCCAGTGCGCGCACCGCCGCCAGCAACCGCGTGCTCGCCTCCTCGTTCTGCTTCTTCGCCTCGTCCAGCCGCGCATGGTAGGTCTCCACGCCGAACCCGACGTGCGCTTCGTCGGGCGCGACCTGGATCAGGGCTTCACCGGAGGTCGAGATCGTGCGCGGCGGATCGTCGGCGCGCACGGTGCCGCTGGAGAGGGTCAGGAGCAGGGCGAGGACCGGGAAGAAGGTCCGGGGGGCGAGGGGAAGGTGCATGGAGAGACTCCGCAAGGAGACGGGAGAGCATGGGTGCATGTCCGGTATTGCGCGACCACGACGGAACCACAGAGGCACAGAGGACGCAGAGAACGCTCTCGCCCGGCCGTCGTCGTCTCTGAGTCCTCTGTGCCTCTGTGGTTCAATTCGACGTCCCGACCGTGCGACGATCCTGACGAGCTTTCCAGAAGTTGCCCAGTAGGAATCCAAGGAGAGGGATACCGGCGCCCCGGCCGGCTATTCCACGGCGTTGGATTTCGGCGGCCGCGGGGCGCGCGGCCCGCGCCAGCCGAAGAGCGCGAGGGAGACGCGACCGCGCGCGTCGAAGCGCACGCCCTCGGCCACCAGCTTGCGCCGTTGGAGCGCGGCGCCGGGCGGGTCGAGCAGGCTGATGGCGGCGGCCTCCGGACCGCGCGCGCCCAGCACCCGGTGCCAGGGCAGCCGGGTCGCCGGGGCGCTCCGGAGCGCGGCGAGCGCGAAGCCGACCTGCCGCGCCAGCCGCGGGTTGCCGGCGCAGGCGGCAATCATCGAGTAGGTGGCGACCCGGCCGCGCGGAATGCGCGCGACCCAGCGGTAGAAGCGCTCCCAGCCACGTTCGGGTTCGAGCATGGATCCTCCAGCAGCGGGCACACACTTCGCCCAGCATACACGCCCACGGCTCTCCCGCCGATAAAAAAAGAGGCCGCCGTCGGACTTTGAACTTGCCTTCGCGGGCGAATGGGCGTAGAGTGATCCGCCTTCTGAGGACCGAACCGTCGCTCAGGGCCGCGCCGCAACCTCCCCCCGCTGCTGGAGAGATCTCGATGGTCGCCGATCGGGTGATGCCGCTTCCCCGCTGGACGCCGCGCCAGGTCTTCCAACGCACCCGCCGCTGGGCCAACCGGACGCTCAACAACCTCGAGTACAAGCTCAAGCGGCCCGTCCTCAGGTCCCTGCCGCAGATCCTGGTGGTGGACCCCACCAACATCTGCAACCTGAGCTGCCCGCTCTGCGCCACCGGCACCAACGAGGCCAGTCACAAGAAGGGCAAGCTCGGACTCGAGCTTTTCGGGAAGATCATGGAACAGCTCGGGCCCTACGCCTACCAGGTCCACCTCTACAACTGGGGCGAGCCGATCCTCAACAAGGACCTCGGCAAGATCATCCGCGTCGCCAAGCAGTACCCCCTCAAGGTTTACTTCAGCTCCAACATGAACATCCTGCCTGAGGCCGTCGCCGAGGAGCTGGTCCTCTCGGGTACCGACGAAATCACCTGCGCCGTGGACGGCATCACGCAGGAAACCTACTCGAAATACCGGGTCGGGGGCAACCTGGAGAAGGTCCTCGAGAACATGCGCCTGCTGGTGCGCAAAAAGCAGGAGCTGAACAGCCAGACGCCCAAGGTCATCTTCCGCTTCATGGTGATGAAGCACAACGTGCACGAGGTCGAAACCGCGCGCGCGATGGCCAAGGAGAGGGGCTGCGCGTTCCGCACCAAGACCGTGCGGGTGGACATGTTCGACTTCGCGCAGGGCTCGATCAAGGACAAGGTGAAGCAGCGCGAAGAGTGGCTGCCCGACGATCCCAAGTACAATCGCTACCGCTCGACCGAGCGCGAGTTCAAGAAGCACGAGGAGCGGCGCAAGGGCGAACGGCCCTGCCAGGACCTGTGGAAGCGCACCTTCATCTCCTGGGACGGCTCCACGCACTCCTGCTGCAACGTCTACAACTCCGAGAATTTCTTCGCCACGGAGTGGGTGGACAACTGGAAGGACAAGGTCTGGAACGGCGAGAAGTACGTGATGTCGCGCAAGATCTTCCGCGACGAGTGGCCGGCAGACGGCAAGACGATCTGCAAGTGGTGCGTGGCGAGCGGCAACCTGAATTTCGTGAGCTAACAGAGGGCCGAGGGGGAACGGGGCGAGGGCGGGCGGCGAGCGAGCGCAAGCGAGCGGGAGGGAGCCAAGAGGGCGCGAAGAGGGTGAGGGCGAGGGTGAGGGTGAGGGTGAGGGT
>JACRIP010000407.1 GCA_016220045.1 Planctomycetota bacterium | reverse complement strand
GCCCGATACCCCCGACGCAATCTCCGGCGTCAGATCCTTCACGTCAATCTTCGCCCCCGCAAACGCCACCAGCCGCTTCACCTCGTTTTCGAGCTGCCGAATGTTCCCCGGCCACCCGTACCCCGTCAGCAACTTCATCACGTCCCGCCCCATCTCCCGCTTCGGCTGACCCATCTCGATCGCCGACTTCTCCAGGAAATGCTCGATCAGCCCCGGTATGTCCTCCACCCGATCCCTGAGCGGCGGCAACGTGATCGAGAACACGTTCAGCCGATAGTACAGGTCTTCCCTGAACGCGTTCCCGTCCACCATCTTCTTCAACTCCCGGTTCGTCGCGCACACGATCCGCACGTTGATCTTCGTGCTCGACTTCCCCCCCACCCGCCGGACTTCACCCTCCTGTAACACCCGCAGAAACTTCTTCTGCATGTCCATCCCCATCTCCCCGATCTCGTCGAGGACCCGGGTCCCCCCGTTCGCAAACTCGAACAAGCCCTCCTTGTCCCGGTCCGCCCCCGTGAACGACCCCTTCATGTGCCCGAAGAGCACGCTCTCCAGCAGACTCTCCGGCAGCGCGCCGCAGTTCTCCGCCACGAACGGCCGATCTTTCCGCGGACCATTGAAATGGATCGCCTTCGCCACCAGCTCCTTCCCCGTCCCGCTCTCCCCCTGGATGATCACCGGGAAATGCGTCTCCACCACCTTGTCAAGCACGCGGAATAGCTCCCGCATCGGCTTCGACGCCCCGATGATCTGCGTGTAGCTGTACTTGGTGCGCAACAATTCCTGGTTCGCCTTCACCGTCCGCTTCAACGCCTCGGCCTCGGCCTCCGCCTGCTGGAACTTGCGCGAGTTCTCGACCGGAATCGCGATCTTGCGCGCGAACGCCGTCAAGAGCTCCAGGTCGCTCTGCGTGAACTTCCGCGTCACGCTCAGGTTGTCCACGTAGACCACGCCGATCACCTCCGCGTCCGTGCGGATCGGCACGGCCAGGATCGAGCGGATCTGCAGGTCCTGGATCGACGCGATGTTGCGGATCTGGCTCTCGGCCATCGCGTCGTTCACGATCACCGGCTCGCCCCCATGCTCGACCCGATCGAGCAGGGTCTGCGACAGCGCGAACTGCGGGGTCGAAATCTCCTCGTCCCGCAGGTTGAAAGCGGTCACCGGCTTGAACTGCCCGTCCGCCTCCTTGAGCATGATGAAGCCGCGCTCGGCTTTCGTCACCTGCAGGATCATGCGCATCGACAGTTCGAGCACCTTGGCGAGATCGAGCCCGGCGTTCATCACCTTCATGACCATGCCGAGCACGGTGATGCCGTCGCGCGAGAGCACGAGCGAGTCGATGTCGGTGTCGGCGGCGACGTCGCGCTTGACCTTGGCGTCGGTGAGGACGCCTTCCATGATCGAGACCACGCGGTTGCCGCCCTCGCGCTGCGCCGTGTAGAGCGCCTCGCGCCCGCGATGCTGCAACTCGGCGAGCTTCTTGCCATCGGCCGGGAAGCCGAAGACGCCCATCGAAACGGTCACTTCGAGCGGCTTGCCGCCGACCACGATCTTCTTCTGCTCGACCTCGCCGCGCAGCCGGTCGGCGAGCTTGATCGCCTCGGCCCGCTCGGTCTCGGGCAGAAGCAGCGCGAGCCCGTCGGCGTCGTGGCGGCCGACCAGGTCCACCGAACGCACGCCCGCGCGCAGCACGGTGGCGATCCCGCGCAGGAATTCGGGCAGCGCTTCCGGCCCGTAAAGGTCGATCAGCACCTGCAGGCGGTCCACGGCGACGTAGATCACGCTCAGGGACCGACCGTAGCGAATGCAGCGCGCCAGTTCGCTGCCGGCGCTGCGGTCGATGTAGCTCGCGGCGTAGAGCCCCGTCGCCTGGTCGTAGAGGTTCTCCTTGAGCAGGTGCGCCTTTTCGAGCGCGACCGCCGCCTGATCCACCAGCACTTCGAGCAGCACCAGTTCGCGCTCGCCGAAGGCGTCGGGCGCGAAGAGCGCGTCCAGATAGAGCGCGCCCACCATGCGGCCGCGTACGCGCAGCGGCACGCACAGGATCGAGCGCACTTTGAGATCGCGGATGCTCTGCGACTGCAGCAGGCGCTCGTCGCCGGCCGCGTCGCTCGTCATCACGACCTCGCCCTTGTCCAGCACGCGCAGGGCGATGGTCTTGGAGATCTTCGTGCTCGGGTCTTCGACGTCGCGGCTGCCGAGGTTGCGCGAGACCTCGAACTTCATCTCCTCGCCCTCGCGCAGGATCAGGAACCCGCGGTCGGCGCGCGTGAGCTCAATGGCGGTATCGACGATGGTCTGCAGCAGTTTCCGGAGGTCGAGCTCGCTGTTCAGGCGCTTGGTGATCTGGACCAGCTTGACCAGGTCGTCGAGGCCGGACTCGCCGAGCTCGCGCAGGCGATTGCGAATGGCGGTGTCGGAAGACTGGAAGGTGGGCTTGCGCGGGGCGGGGGCGGAGGGGGCGGCGGGAGCCTTGGGTGACGCGGACCTGCCCTCTCCCCGACCCTCCCCCGCTGCGGCGGGGGAGGGGGACGACGCGGCGGCGGCGGAGGGTGCGCCCGGTGCCGCGGGCACTTCGCGGCGCGAGCCCTTGAGCGCGGCCTTGACGTCGGCGGCCTCGCGCTGCGTCGCCGCGCGCCGCTTCTCGCTCAGGTAGGTCTTCGCGAGCGGTGCGGGCAGCCGCCCGGCGACGTCGTTCAGCGCCTTCATCGCTTCCATGTAGTGGTAGTCGGCCTCGCCGAACTCGCGGACCTTCGCGTGGAGCAGGCCGATGGTGCGCTGGGCCTGCCAGACCAGGTCCGGATCGCGCAGCTCGGCCGCGATCTCCGCGGCCTTCTCCGCCTCGTAGATCGCCGCCTCGATCGGCGCGACCACGGAGAGCAGCGCGTGCGCCTGCGCGAGGTGCGCGGCGGCGAGCACGGGGCGCACGCCGAGATCCTTGGCGGCACCCAGCGCTTCGTGCGCCGCCGCCATCGCGGCCTTGCCCTCGCCGTCCGCGACCGCGAGCCACGCCTCCTCGATCAGCGCCTGGACCTGCTCGGCTCGCTGCTGCGTCTTGCGCGCGTGCTCCTTGAGGGTGAAGACCGTCTTCTTCGCCTCCTCGACCTCGCCCGCAAGCCGCTGCACGCTGCCCAGGAGCATGAGGTAGCGGCCCTCGTGAATGCGCATGTCGCGGTTCTTGGCGATCGTGAGCACGCGCTCGGCGAGTTTCTTGGCCTCGGGATAATCCCCGAGCACGCGCCGGAGCCGGGCCTGGGAGGCGGTGACGTCGAGGGTGCCGGCCATGGCGCCGATCTTCTCGACCGTGGCGAGGGCGCGCGCCAGATACTCCTCGGCCTCGACGTACTCGCCGCGCGCGCGGTGGACGTTGCCGGTGGCGGCGAGGGCGGCGGCGAGGACGGCCTGGTCGGCGAGCTCCTTGGCGATGCGCGCGGCGCGGCCGACGAAGCCGAGCGCCTGGTCGTACTCGCCCCGCAGGAAGGACAGATGTCCGAGCGAGCCGAGGGCCTCGCCGACGCCGCGCTTGTCGCGCATCTCCTCGGAAATGCGCAGGCTCTTCTCGAAACAGCGCAGCGCCTCGTCGTAGCCGCCGCGCGCGATCTCGGCCGCGCCCAGCTCGCCGAAGGCGGTGGCGAGCGTGCGCTTGTCCCCGATCGCACCCGCCAGGGTGACCACCCGATTCAGGAAGCCGAAGGCCTCCTTGAACTCGCCCCGTACGGCGCGGATGATGCCCATGTTGACGTAGGCGCGGATCTGTTCGGGCCGGTTGGCGGACTCCTCGGCGATCTTGATCGCCTTCGTGAAGTAGCGGGCGGCCTCCTCGTACTGGCCCCAGGCGCGGTGAAACAGGCCGACGTTGCCGAGGGAGCGGCAGAGCAGGAGGTTGTCCTTCAACCCTTCGGCGATGCCGACGGCGACGTTGCAGTAGCGCAGCGCGCGCTCGTACTCGCCGCGCGCGTGGGCCGCCTCGCCGAGCGTGTTGTAGACCACGCCGAGGCCCTTCTTGTCGCCGCCGGCGGCGTAGGCCTCCTTGGCGGCGGCGACCGAGGCCTCGAAGGCCTCCCACTGGCCGCGGATCTGGTGAATCCCCGAGAGCGCGATGTGGACCGGCCCGCGCCGCGGGTCGCCCGTCCCCATGCGCGCGAGCGCGGCCTCGTAGCGGCGCTCGGCCTCCTCCATGCGCCCGGTCAGGCGCAGGAGGTCGGCGGCGTGGAGCCGGAACTCGACTTCGCGGTCGGGGGCGAGCCCGGGGAGCTGGGCGAGGGCTTCGTAGATCTCGAGGGCCTCGTCGTTGGCGTAGATGCGCGCGAGTTCGGCGCCGGCCTCGACGCCGTACTTGAGCCCGCGCTCGGCCTCGGCGGCGCGCAGGAAGTGCCGCGCGATCTCCTCGACCGCGCGCTTCTCGCCGGGCGGCAGCGTCTTCTCCAGGAAATCCCCGATGCGCCGGTGGAGCGTGCGGCGCTCGGCCTCGGGCATGCCGGCGTAGAGTATTTTCTGGATCGTGCCGTGGACCAGGCGAAAACCGGATGGCGCGGGGGTGCGCTCGGGCGCGAGCGGGCGTCCGGCGTAGGGGGCGGGGGAGGGGCTGGGGGCGGGGGTGCGGGCGGCGACCGGGGCGGTGGGGACCGGCTGCGGCGGCTCGGCGGGGGCCGTAATCGCGGCGATCAGCGCCGCGCCCGGGGCGTCGGTCTTGGCGGGCAGCGGGCCGGCGGCGGCCGCGGCGGCGGGATCGTCGCGCACCACGAACCCGCGCTTCTCGAGCGAGCGCAGGTGGGAGGTGAAGCCCGGGATGGCGGCGCGCGCGAGCTGGGAGAGCACGTCGAGTCCGACCGGGCGCTCGAGCACGGCGATCAGGCGCAGGAGCGCCAGCTCCTCGGGGATGAGCGTGGAGAGGCGGCGGCGCACGACGTCGTCGATCGAGCGCGGGATCTCGATCTTGGCGAGCCCTTCGGCGGCGAGTTCCCAGCGGCCGCGCTGGTAGCTCACCAGGTCCTTGTCGATCAAGGACATCACGACTTCCTGGATGTAGTAGGGATTGCCGCCGGTCTCGCGCGCCACGCGCGCCGCGAAACCCTCCAGGCCGGGCACCGGGCCGAACATCGAGCCGATAAGCGCGCGCACGTCCTCTTCGTCGAAGCGGCGCAGGCGCAGTTCGTCGGCGGCGCCCTCGAGCTGGAGCTCGCGCAGGGCGGGCTCGAGCGGCGAGCCGGCGACGTCGTCGTCGCGGTAGGTGCCGACGAGCAGGAGGAGGGGCAGGGGATGTTCCTGATCCCGGCCCACGCTGCCCCAGGAGCGGCGGAGGTGGAGATTGCCGGCGAGGTGGCGCAGGAGCTCGACCGAGGCCTCGTCGGCGGAGTGCAGGTCCTGGAGGCAAAGGACGAGGGGGCGGCCGACCGCGGCGTCGAGCAGGAAATTGGCGGCGTGGTCGACCAGGCGCAGGCGCTCGACGCG
>JACRIP010000406.1 GCA_016220045.1 Planctomycetota bacterium | reverse complement strand
CGCCCGCCGCCCCGGCCGCGAGGCGCCGCTCCACGCCGGACCCCTGCTCCGCCGGCGGCGCAACTTGGGCGAATGCCTGAAGATCCGTCGCCAGGCGCCGCAGCCGCTCCAGCTCCACCGTGCACGCCGGGCAGGCGCGCACGTGCGCCTCCACCTGCTGCCGCAGCACGAGGTCGGCGGCGCCGTCCACGTAGGCGTTCAGGCCCGCAAACAGCTCGGCGCAGGCGGCCTCCTCGTTTCCCTGCAGCCGGAACGCGCCGTCAGACATCGCCCCCTCCCCGCGCCTTGAGTTCGTCGAGCAGTTGCTTGCGCGCGCGGTAAAGCCGGCCGCGCACCTGGTCGGCCGAGAGCCCCGCCAGCGCGCCGATCTCGTCGTACGACCGGCCCTGCGCCGACAGCAGCAGCAGTTCGCGCGCCGCCGCGTCGAGCGTCGCGAGCGCGGCCGCGAGCATTGCCGCCCGCCCGCCCGGTTCTTCCCCCGCGCCCGTCGCCTCCGCGGGCGCCGCCATCTCCGCCGCCGCGTCCAGCGACAGCGCCCCGCGGCGTTCGCCGCGCAGGCGCATCCGGCAGGCGTTGAGCGCGATCGAGCAGATCCAGGTACTCACCCGAGACTCCCCGCGGAAGGCGGCCGCGTTCTTGTGCACGGCGAGAAAGGCGTCCTGCACCGCGTCTTCGGCGACGTCGCGCCGCCGGAGCAGACGCAAGGCCAGTCCGAAGACCCGGTCCGCGTGCCGCTGGTAGAGCCGCGCCAGCGCCCCGCGGTCGCCTGCGCCGATCTGCGCCAGATCGCGCCGGTCGCCGGCTTCGTCCTCTTCGCGCACGTCCATGGGTGAGATGCGGCTCCTCGCGTGTCGTCACGCGAAATTCCGGAATCGCGTAAGCGATGGACCGGCCGACAGATCGGTCGTCGCCGGATTATAACGCGCGTCGGCCGGTTGCGAAATGCCGGCGCGCTCGAATGCCGGCGCGCGCCACGGAGAATTCGCGGGTCCGTTTTGGCTGCGGCGAGCGGCTGTGGTTTCGGCCGTCCCCCCGCAGATTGCCCTTGACGCCCGCCCCACTCCGGAGTAGTGATAGCCCCATCGATATTATCGGACTTTGCTCCGTGTTCCAGTTGCCGAGCGAACGGGAGGCGGGCGATGAACGAGTCTCACCCACGCGGTCGATTTTTCTCCCAGCCCCAGCGGGCCATTCCGCCCGCGCGCGCGACCGCGGCGCCGCGCCCCCCGGCCGCCGCCGCCACGCCCGCCCCCGATGGCGAGCCCTGCCCCCGCTGCGGCGCGCCCCTCCGCCGCGTCGTCTGGGGCCGTACCTGCTGCCCCGCCTGCGCCTACCGCTTCGAGTGCTGCTGAACCGCCGCCGCCAGCCCCCGCCCGAATTCTTCCGCGTCCGTCACCGGCAGCCGGCACACGCTCCCGACGCACACGTACGCCGCCGGCTTCCCCTGCACCCGCCCCGTCTCCGCCAGCCACGGCACCTGACCCGCACGCGCCGCCGCGTCGGCCGCGCCCGGCTCAACCCAGGCGACCACCTTATTCGGCAGGTAGCGCGCGAAGAGCGCGCGCACCAGCGCCTCCATCCCCGCTTCCCCACGGCCACCCACCAGCGCAACCTCCAGCGTCTCCGAGCGCGCGAAATCGAGCACGCCCAGCATGTTCGCAAAGCCGCGCGCCGAGGCCGCCATGCTCCCCGTGAAGCGCCGCAGCACCCGCTCCGCCCGCGCCCGCGCCTCCGCATCCCCGGTCAGCGCCGCCAGCCGCAACAACGTCCGCGCCGCCTCCGAGTTCCCCGACGGGATCACCCCGTCGTAGGGCGCCTTGGTCCGCGCGATCAGCTTCTCGTGGTCGTCGGAAGTGAAAAAAAAGGTCCCGTCCGCGTCGTCCCAGAAGTGCTCGATCGTGGTCCGCATCAGCGCCTGCGCCCGCTCCAGCCACGCGGTCTCGAAGCTCGCCTCGAAAAGGTCCAGGCACGCCGCCGCCAGGAACGCGTACTCGTCCAGGTAGGCGTTGAGCTTTGCCGCGCCCGCGCGCCAGGTCACGCGCAGGCGGCCGCCCACCATCGCCTGATCGAACAGGAAGCGCGCCGCCCGCGCCGCCGCGTCCAGCCAGCGCGGCTCGCCCAGCACCTGCGCCCCCTGGGCCAGGCTCTGGATCATCAGCGCGTTCCAGCTCGTCAGCACCTTGTCGTCCAGCCCCGGCCGCACCCGCCGCCCGCGCGCGGTCAAGAGCTGCGCCCGCGCCGCCGCCAGCCGCTGGGCCACCGCCGCCGGCTCCGCCTTGCGCCCGCGCGCGAACTCCGCGAGCGCGACCGGCACGTTCGGGATGTTCTTCCCCTCGAAGTTCCCGTCGCGCGTGATGTCCCACCAGGCGCACGCGAGTTCCCCCTCCTCCCGCCCCAGCACCTGCTCGACCTCGTTCGGGGTCCACACGTAGAATTTTCCCTCTTCGCCTTCGCTGTCGGCATCTTCCGACGAGGCGAAGCCGCCGCCCGGCTGCCCGAGGTCGCGCAGCACGTACTCGAAGGTCTCGCGCGCGATCTGCGCGTAGAACGGCTTGCCGGTCGCCTGGAAGGCCGCGAGGTAGGTGCGCGAGAGCAGCGCGTTGTCGTAGAGCATCTTCTCGAAGTGCGGCACCAGCCAGCGTTCGTCGGTCGAGTAGCGGCAGAAGCCGCCGCCGATCTGGTCGTACATGCCGCCCTGCGCCATCCCCTCCAGGGTGCGCTCGACGACGTGCAGGTATCGGGAATCTGCCGTAGCGTGCCGGCGGCGCAGGAGCAGGTTGAGTTCCATGCTGGGCGGGAATTTCGGCGCGCCGCCGAACCCGCCGTGCTCGGGGTCGAAGGCGGCGAGCAGGTGCTCGCACGCGCCCGCGACCAGCTCGTGTCCGGCCTCGCCCGGCCCGCCCTGGAAGCCCGCCGCCTCCCCGATCGCCTCGGCCAACTGGGCCGCCGAGGTCGTCATCTGCGCGCGGTGGTGCTGAAAGGCGGCGGCGACCTTGAGCAGGAGCGAGGTGAAGCCGGGCATGCCGGGCCGGTCCTCGGGCGGGAAGTAGGTCCCGCCGAAGAACGGCCGCAGGTCCGGCAGCAGGAAGACCGACATCGGCCAGCCGCCGCGCCCGGTCAGGAGCTGGACCGCGGCCATGTAGATTTCGTCGAGGTCGGGCCGTTCCTCGCGATCCACTTTGATGCACACGAAGTGGCGGTTCATGACGCGCGCGATCTCGGCGTTCTCGAAGGATTCGCGCTCCATGACGTGGCACCAGTGGCAGGCGGCGTACCCGATGGAGAGGAAGATCGGCTTGTCCTCGCGGCGCGCGCGCTCCAGCGCCTCCGGCCCCCACGGGTACCAGTCGACCGGATTGTGGGCGTGTTGGAGGAGGTAGGGGCTCGACTCGGTGGCCAGGCGATTGGTGGAGGCGGCGTGGGAGGGGGGATGCGGCACGGGGGTGATCCTCGAGAGGCCCTGGGGGGCAAGGAGGGCGGCGGGGGCTGCCGACGGATTGCGGACGGATTGTAGAATGCAGATTGAAGATTGTAGAATGATTTCTCGGGCCGCGCGGGCGCACCGATCGCAGCCCGCTCTGCCGACCCACGGCCTGCCCGGCACGTCACGACGGCGCTGCGTTCGTAGGAGCGGACCCCTGTGTCCGCCCGGGGTGGCACGGCCAGCCCTGGTTGGTACCGTCCCGAGCGCCTTGGAACAGGGGGCGCCGCGATTCGGCACGTCGTCCCGTGCTCGCT
>JACRIP010000410.1 GCA_016220045.1 Planctomycetota bacterium | reverse complement strand
GGTGAAGAGCGCGGCGACCAGCGGCGCGGCGATGGGCTATCCGATGATCCAGGCGCGCGCGGTGGTGGTGGGCGGCCGCTACGTCCAGCTCGAGGCCACCGAACTGGCCTACAGTGCGGCGGCCGGGCTGGCCTTCCGCAACGCGCTGGAGGCGGTCGGCTGCGCGATCCTCGAACCGATCATGAAGCTGGAGATCCACGTGCCCGAGGAGTACATGGGGGGCGTGGTGAACGACCTGAACCGGCGGCGCGCGGAGATCACGGACGTGGAGCCGCTGGAGGGGTTCCGCGCGATCAAGGGCGTGGTGCCGATCGCGGAGATGTTCGGCTACGCGACGATGTTGCGCTCGCTCAGCCAGGGGCGCGGGTCGTACACGTTGGAGCCGTTCCAGTATCGGGCGATCCCCGAGAGCATCCGCAAGCAGCTCTTCGGCGCGGAGTCGTAGGGGCGGCGAGGGGAGGAGGGCAGAAGACGATTTGAACCACAGAGGCACAGAGAGACTCAGGTGGGGCGATGCCCGAAACCCAAGCGCGCGTCTGGAGGTGCTTCGATTGGGCGATTTGGCGATTGTGTGATTGGGCGATTACGGAGCCGACGCGGTAGCGCTATTCCGCCAAGGCGACGGCCGAAAAGCTTGCCGGGAAAACACGCTCTCAGACATTAGTAGCACAGAGAACGACGACGACGGCCAAGCCGGAACGGCCCCGAGCGCCCCGCAGCGCGCTCGGGGCCGTTCCGGCTTGGCGTCACGTCCGTCGTCTCTGTGTCTCTCTGTGCCTCGGTGGTTTCGTTCGTCTCTCGCCCTTCTCCACCACCACCCGCACCCGCCTCGCTCTCGCCCTCCTCCCGCCCCCCCCCCTCCGCCGCCACGCACCCGCTCGCGCGCCCGGAATTCGCTTCTTTTCCCTTGACAAAACCCTGGCGATTGCTAAGATTCCCGCCTTCCCAAATTTCCCTCAGAACCGTCCGGAACCGCCTGAAATCAAGGACCGTGGCTCATGAAGGGTGCGAAGATTCGGATCCGTGTGGAAGCGTACGACCACGAGATCCTCGACCAGTCGGTGGTGAAGATCGTCGACGCGGCGAAGCGGATCGGCGCGAAGGTGTTCGGCCCGATCCCGCTCCCGACCAAGATCGAGCGCTACACCGTGCTGCGCTCGCCGCACACGGACAAGAAGTCGCGCGAGCAGTTCGAGATCCGCACGCACAAGCGCATCGTGGACGTCGAAGCCACGCCGAAAATCGCCGATGCGCTCAAGAACGTGAACATGCCGGCCGGCGTGGAGATCCGCATCAAGGCGTAGGGGACACGCCCGATCTCCGCGGCACACCAGACCGTTTGGCGCCGGACCTGCACCGGCAAGGAGTTTTTCCGATGATCGATTTGCCCCTCTACGACAAGGACGGCAAGCCCGCCGGCAAGGTAGCGGTGGACGAAGCCCTCTTCGGCACGCACGTGCACAAGAAGGTCCTGCGCGACGTCGTCCTCATGTACGAAGCGAACCAGCGCGCGGGCACGCACTCGACGAAGACGCGCGGCGAGATCGAAGGTTCCGGGCGCAAGCCCTGGAAGCAGAAGCACACCGGGCGCGCGCGCGCCGGCACCGTGCGCTCCCCGCTCTGGCGCAAGGGCGGCATCATCTTCGGCCCCCGCCCCCGCGACTATTCCTACGCCGTCCCGAAGCAGATGCGCGTCCAGGCCCTGAACGCCGCGCTGCTCTCCAAGTTCAAGGACGCGGAAACGATCGTCATCGAAGGCTTCACGGTCACGGAGCCGAAGACCAAGCAGGTGGCCCGGCTGCTCAAGACGCTGAAGGTGCACCACACCTGCCTGATCGGCATCAAGGCCCACGACGCGACCCTGTGGCGCGCGAGCCGCAATATTGCGCGCCTCTCGATGGCGCCGGTCAAGAACTTCAACGCCTACGACCTCCTCCGTCACCGCAAGCTGGTGCTCACGCGTGACGCGCTCGAGGCCCTGGTCGAGGCCCGCCGCTCGGGCGCGTCGGCCTCCATCGCCGCCGCTCCGGCGGCCAAGTAACGAGCGGAGAGGACGAGGAACCCATCATGAAGAACCCCTACGACGTGATCGTCAAGCCGCTGGTCACCGAAAAGGTGATGGCGGGCATGAACAAACTCGGCATCTACTCCTTCGCCGTCCGCCTCGAGGCCAACAAGATCGAGGTCAAGGACGCGATCGAGAAGGTCTTCAACGTGAAGGTCGCCGACGTGCGCACGCTGCGCATCAAGGGCAAGGTCAAGCGCTATCGTGCCGCGCGCGGCCAGCGCCCCGACTGGAAGAAAGCGGTCGTCCGGCTTCAGGAAGGCCACCGCATCGACGTCGTGTAGTCCCCCGCGGCCTCGCGCCGCGCGCGTACCTACGGAGTTACCCTGATGCCCATCAGAACCTGCCGGCCGACCAGCCCCGGCCGCCGCTTCGCGATGTACTCCGACTACTCGGACATCACGAAGACCGAGCCCGAGAAGAACCTGGTGGAACGCCTCACCCGCAAGGGCGGTCGCAACCACCACGGCCATATCACCTGCCGGCACCGCGGCGGCGGCAACCTCATCAAGTACCGCAAGGTCGACTTCAAGCGCAAGAAGGACGGCATCCCGGCGAAGGTCGAAGCCATCGAGTACGACCCGAACCGGAACGTCCGCATCGCCCTCCTGCTCTACCGGGACGGCGAGCGCCGCTACATTCTCTGCCCCAAGGACCTGGCGGTCGGCGATGAACTCTTCTCCGGCGAGAAGGTGGAGCCGCGGACCGGCAACTGCATGCCGATGCGTTCCATTCCCACCGGCATGCTGCTGCACAACCTCGAACTCGTGCGCGGTCGCGGCGGCCAGCTCGTGCGCGCCGCCGGCAATTTCGCGCAGCTCATGGCGAAGGAAGGCGACTACGTGTCGGTCCTCCTGCCGAGCGGCGAGATGCGCATGATCCACGCCGACTGCCGCGCCACGATCGGCCAGCTCGGCAACATCGAAGACAACAGCATCTGGCTGGGCAAGGCGGGCCGCCGGCGTCACGTCGGCTGGCGTCCGACCGTGCGCGGCACGGCGCAGAACCCGGTCTCCCATCCGATGGGCGGCGGCGAAGGCCGTTCCGGCGGCGGCCGGCATCCCTGCTCCCCCTGGGGCAAGCTCGCCAAGGGCGGCAAGACCCGCAAGAAGCGCAAGCCCTCCAGCACGTTCATCGTCCGCGGTCGCAAGCGCGGCCGTTTCCAGAATACGTAAGCGCCCCGGTGCGTTCTCCGGTGTTGACCCGATCCGTTTCCAAGGACTCTCCCGCCCATGAGCCGTTCGCTGAAAAAAGGGCCCTTCGTCAACGAGAAGGTGATGGCGAAGGTGATGCGCCAGAAGTCGAGCGGGGACCGCGAGCCGATCAAGACCTGGGCGCGCTCCTGCACGATCGTTCCGGAATTCATCAACCACGCGTTCAACGTCCACAACGGCAACAAGTTCCTCAAGGTGTTCATCACCGAGGAAATGGTCGGCCACAAGCTGGGCGAGTTCGCGCCGACCCGCTCCTTCCGCGGCCACCCCGGCAACCGCGCCAAGGAAGTCACCGCCGAGAAGGCCTAGTCCACGATTCCCCCCTGCGCGCGGCGCGCTGCGCGGCGCCGGGGATGGGGTAGGTTCTTTCCCTGACAGGACGAGATCTCCATGGCCGAATCCGCCACCGCCGAAAAGGCGCCCGCCAAGGACCCCGCACCCGCGGCCGACGAGGCCAAGCACTTCACCGCGAAGATCAGCTTCGCGCGCATCTCCCCGCGCAAGTGCCGCTACGTGGTCGACCTGGTGCGCGGGCACAACATCAACCGCGCGCTCGACATCATCAAGGTGGTGCCGAACCGCGGCTCCTACTTCCTGAACAAGGTGCTGCGCTCCGCGCTCGCCAATGCTTCGCACCTCAGCGAAGACGTGGACACGGACGACCTGTGGGTCAGCCGCGCCGAAGTCGGTCCGGGCACGACGATCAAGCGGTGGTCGCCGGCGCCGATGGGCCGGGCCTGCCAGATCATGAAGCGCACGTCGCACATCTTCGTCACGCTCTCCACGCTGACCGAAGCCGAGAAGGCGAAGAAGGCGGAGAAGGCGAAGAAGCGCGCCAAGCCCGGCGGCGCGAAGACCGGCGGCAAGGGCGGCGCCAAGCCCGCGGCGGGCGGCGCGGCCCCGGCGGCACCGGCCGCTCCGGCGGCGCCGAAGGCGTAACGGCAGCTTGCCGGCCGCGCGCGCGGCGCGCGGGATCGCTACGGTAATCACCCCCGAGGGTGGGGCTTCCCCGCCCTGGGGTTCGCAAGGTCAACCCGACAGGTAGGTAAAAGGCGCATGGGACAGAAGATCTGCCCGGTGGGAATCCGGCTCGGCATCACCGAGGAATGGCGCTCCCGCTGGTACGCCAACAAGAAGGACTTCGGCCGCTACCTCGTGGAAGACAACGGCATCCGCAAGTTCGTCAAGAAGAACTACGGGTTTGCCGGGATTCCGCGGGTCGAGGTCGAGCGTTCGCGCGAGGCGGTGACGATCATCGTGCACACCTCGAGCCCGGGCGTGCTGATCGGCCGTCGCGGCTCCAAGGTGGACAAGCTGACCGAGGACCTGGAAGGGTTGGTCGGCCGCCGCGTGGAGCTGAAGATCATCGAAGTCGATCAGCCGGAGCTGAACGCGCAGCTCGTGGGCGAGAACATCGCCGAGCAGCTCAAGAAGCGTTCGCCCTATCGGCGCGCGATGCGCAAGGCCGCGGAGACGGCGATGAACATGGGCGCCCAGGGGATCAAGATCCGGATCGCCGGGCGCATCGGCGGCGCGGAAATCGCCCGCGAAGAAGGCGTTCTTTTCGGCAAGGTGCCGCTGTCGACCCTGCGCGCCGAGATCTACTACGGCGAGGCGACCGCGATCCTGTCGAAGGGAACCATCGGTATCAAGGTCTGGATCTTCAAGGGCGAGCGCCTGCCCGACAAGGAGACGAAACATGCAGTTGATGCCAAAGCGGATCAAGTTCCGCAAAGCGCACCGGGGAAAACGGAAGGGGTCGGCACAGCGGGGTAACTACGTGGCGTTCGGCGAGTACGGCCTGATGGCCCTCGAGGACGCCTGGGTGAGCGCCCGCCAGCTCGAGGCCGGCCGCGTCGCCGCGACGCACCACCTCGGCAAGGAAGGCCGGCTCTATATCCGCGCCTTCCCCCACAAGCCCATTTCCGCCAAGCCCGCCGAGACCCGCATGGGCAAGGGCAAGGGCGAACCCGAGTATTACGCGGCGGTGATCAAGCCGGGCGCGGTCATGTACGAAATCGGCGGCGTGAGCGAGTCGCTGGCGAAGGAAGCGCTCGCCCTGGTCGCCCACAAGATGCCCATCAAGTGCAAGATGGTCTACAGGAGACACGGCGTATGAAGCTGTCCGAGATCCGCGAGAAGACGGACGCGGAGCTCCAGCACAAACTGGACGAAGCGCGCAAGGAGCTGTTCAACCTGCGCTTCCGCAAAGCCACGGACGTGATCGAAGATCCGAGCCGGCTGCGCGCGATCCGCGTCGAGGGCGCGCGCATCCACACGGTGCTGCGCGAGCGCAAGCTCGGGCTCAAGCGCGGCGTGCCGACGTCGGCCGCCGCGACCGC